>JAFVTL010000138.1 GCA_017503235.1 Bacteroidaceae bacterium
CCCATGTCGAAGACGAAAATTTCACCGCCATCGCCCATCGTACCGGCTTCGAGCACCAAGCGACAGGCTTCGGGGATGGTCATGAAGAAACGGATGATGTCGGGATGGGTCACTGTCACGGGGCCACCGTTCTTAATCTGTTCTTTGAAACGGGGGATGACGGAGCCGTTGCTACCGAGCACATTGCCGAAACGGGTGGTGATGAACTTGGTATGGCCCTTTATCTCGCCCTGTTGAATGGAACGGTTCAAACTCTGTACATAGATTTCGGCCAGACGCTTGCTACAGCCCATGATATTGGTGGGATTGACCGCCTTGTCGGTAGAGACCATAACAAATTTTTCGATGCCGTACTTGACGGCCATATCGGCTACATTACGGGTACCGAAGACATTGACACGGACAGCTTCACAAGGATTTTCTTCCATCAAGGGAACATGCTTGTAAGCCGCTGCATGGAAGACGACTTGGGGTTGATAGGTACGGAACACAAAGTCCAGGCGTTCCTGACTACGGACATCGCCGATAACGGGGATGAACTTCAATACCGGATAATGTTCTTCAAGTTCAAGGCGGAGGTTGTGCATGGGGGTCTCACCCATGTCGTAACAAATCAACTGCTTGATGTGGAACTTGGCCAGCTGACGGCAGATTTCACTGCCGATGCTACCGGCTGCTCCGGTTACCAATACAGACTTGCCACGCAACAGGTTGCCGATTTCCTTCATGTTGATATGGATTTCATCGCGTCCCAAGAGGTCTTCGATGTGGATACGACGGATAGAACGTTGTGTAGTACCATCGCGCAATTCATCCATATCGGGCACTACGAGCACCCGGATATTCAAGGATTCACAATAGCGAATCAGGCGTTGTTCTTCTTTCTGTGCCAATTTCATATTGGGGAAAAGGATGCCGTCAATGTTGTGAGTCGCTACAATCTTCTTCAAGTCATCTTTTATTTCTGCATTGTATACCGAATAACCAGCCAATACAAAACGTTTCTTCTTGTTACTCATTTCGATGAAGCCACGTACCACATGGTCGGTCATGTAAACCTTACTTCCTCCTTGAGCCAGAATCACACTTTCTTCGTCAATGCCGTAAATAAGAATGTTCTTCTTCTTGCTATAAGTACTCATCTGAATGACATTGTAGACATTCACGAGGAAGATGCGGAAACAAAGCAGTGCAGTGAAAGTGACAAAGAAATCGGCCACATGGAAAAGGAAAATACGATCGGGGAAAATACCTGTAAGCAAAATGATTCCTGCAAAGAACAATTCCTTAGCCACCACCATGAACAGCATGCGCCAGATTTCGCGCAAGGTGGCATAGCGGATGACGTTGGCGTAGGAACGGAACAAGGCTATGGCAGCTACCGTTCCGACCAAAGAGGCACTACAGAGCACCATGCCGGAGTTCAGAGGTATGCGGTAATAGAGGAAACAGGTCAAGAAAAGTATGACCGACAAGGTGGATATGACTGAGAAAAGCACATCGAGCAGGAACACAAACCAACGGTTCATGTATCTGACCTTGCTGAGACGAATGATGAGTCTCTTCAATTCAGCTTTCAAATGTTCCATGTAGAGATAATTAGTAGAAGGAGTTAGAGGAGTTAGCACTCGCTTCAATCGTTAGTAATCAGAGTAGTTAAAGGAGATAAAGGGAGATATCGCTTCGCTCGTCCTTCGGACTGGGAGATATAGGCCAATAGTTTTGGCGCTGTGAAGTATTATACCCCCTCCGCTTCGTTTCACTTTGTTACACTCCGCTCGTCCCCCTTGCAGGAGGACAGTTATAGAAGGATTGCATGAAAAATCTCATGGATACACGGCTTATGTTTCCGAGATCCTTGACTACACTCCGTTTCGTTCTGGATGACAAACAGACTACGCTGTTATGATTTTAAATAAAAAAAATTAAACGAGTTCGCAGTACCAGCGGGAGATGCGTACCATGACGCCCAAGCCGACTACTGACTTCAAGAAATAGTATTGTTTGTTCTTACGGACCAATCTGCCAATGGAGCCTTTGAAAGGACCTGCCACCACCCGGACATCCTTACCAACCATGGCTTCGGCCTCGGTCTGGGTCATGTATTCAGGGGTGTGAAACTCAGGGTCGCACATCAAGCGAAGTTCAACCATGTCATTTGCCGGGATTTCACAAATGCCTCTGTCACCCGGATAACGGAACACACTGACCGGAGTAGTACACTCGCCCAGCAACTGGATCATGGCCTTTTCAGAACCCAAGCGCTGCACGAAAAGCAGATTGTGTATAGCAGGAACCAATATCCGCTTGGGAGCCTCGTCGGCCGAAGTCTGCACCTTTGTATAGACCATGGGAATGAAATGGGGACAACCCTTTTCCGTCAGGAAACGGCTCACCTTCTTCTCCTGGCAATTGAATGTACGGACCGCATACCAAGGATGTGGATCCATCTGTTGCAGATGCTGACTGTAAGTTTCGGACATAAGACATTATGACTAACCGATGGAGCGAAGCTACCTTATGGCTACTTTTTCCCCTTCCGCAAGAACGAGTAAAACACCCCTGCGGCATGTGAAAACTCATAAGGATATAGCTCCGAAAACTCCACCGTACAAGAGGCAAGCCTCACGGACATGAGATTCTTATACTATAACATTGCAAAGATAAGTAATATAAACGAACCGCCCAAGCAATATAGGGATAAAATGTTTCAACAAAGTGAAGTGTTCCTAAAGGAAACACTTAAAGAGTTGGATAGTAGTTGGTTAAAATTGTTTAATAATTAGAAACGGGTTTAAATTACGAGATGATATATTTGTTGGCACTATAATTTTAGTCAAAACGACCATCCCTTTTTGTCATCCAGACGACCGAAGGGAGGAAGGATCTCGAAAGCACAAAGTGGGTGCTACCGAGATTCTTCGTCGCTAATGCTCCTCTGAATGACAATTCGTATCAACAAGGATATCATTCCTTTGAATTATCATTTTACACCCTCCAAGCGGGGCGATGTATCATGAACTATAACGGGAGGTAACATGAGCGATAGTGGTGAGTTATGAGTTATGAGTGGTGAGTAGTGAATAAGGTAGTTAGAAGGAGTTAAAGGAGTTAGAAGCCGATAGCTCCGACTATCATGACTCAAGGAACTTCTCCCTAACGAGCAAAGGGAAGCGATAACTCCTATAACTACTTTAACTACTATAACTACTCGGACTACTCTGACTACTTCAACTACTATATCCTCGGCGGGACTTGGAGCGATGTTTTCTCGGTGTGCCTTCTTCTTGCAGGATGGAATGGACCAGGCGATTGTTCGCCTCATTCAGACGGTCATCGTTTATACCCTTGATGTAGACCATCGTGGTGTTGGGGGAAGCATGTCCCAGTCCTTTACTGATGACTGATACTTCCGTATTCTGTTCGTAAGCCAAGCTGGCCCAGCTATGCCGTGACACATAGGAGGTCAGGTTGTGACGGATACCGGCTCGGGAAGCGAGTTCTTTCAACAGACGGTTGTAATAACAGAGTTTCCCTTTGTATTGGCGATAGGCCTTCTCCGGGTCTTCGGTAGTCAGTATCGGGAATACATAAGCACTGTCCGTATCCTGATAGCGACGGACAATATCCATGGCACATGGAGGCAGCTGGAAAGAGATGCGTTGATTGGTCTTGCGTCGGTGGTAGACAAGGCGCCCATCTTCAATCTGAGACTTGCGCAAAAAGGCTACATCGACAAAAGGCATGCCACAGGCAAAGACACAGAACAGGAAGATGTCACGCACCAGGCGGATATAGCCTTTCTCTTCCAAAGGCAACTGACAGATACGACGGATTTCCTCGACGGTAATCGAGCGTTTGTCGGTCTTGGGATAACCGGTATAGCTTTTGGCAAAAGGATGGGTGTCGGCGACAAGCCCCTCCTCTACTGCCTTATTGTAGATAGCACGCAGCGAACGGAGATAGCAGGAAAGGGTGCCCATCGACTTGCAATTTGCCTTGAGCCACCGCTCGTAATCGGCCAACAGCGAAGTAGTCAGTCCCGACAAGGGAATGTCTTGCCCCCCATGAAAGCGCAGGAAGGAACGAAGGGCGGTCAGGTAATTGCGGGCTGTACTGAAACGGCCTTTTCGAAAGGCAAGCCGCGCCTGGCGACGGGCGTATTCGGACAAAGAAAGGGAAGCTATCCTTTTTAGCGGCTCCTTTTGCTCTACAGCAGGTTCGTGTTGCATGGACGACGGCTGCAAGCTGTTCACCGCAACGTCCTTATGAATATAAATATGGAATTCTATCTTAATATTCAGCATGGTCATAAAAAAAAGAGTTACTTGTCAAAAGTAACTCTTTTTTATCTTTATCGGAACGGATTAGATGAACCAACGTACGTAGCAGAAGTCCTGACGATGAGGAAGGTCTACATTTTCAGGGAACATACGATAGCAAACCTTGAAGCTGCCTGCGTTAGAGAGGCTGAACTTCACCTTATAAGTATAGAGGTCGCCTTCGCGCTTCACCATTTCCATCGGTTCTACCGAGTAGATGTGTTCCTTGCCTTCAGCATCCTTGTAGAGTGTCACCACTTCGATACCAACTGCATTGTCCAAGCCCTTCTGGTCAACCACATGAGTGATGGTGTATTCCTTACCGCTTTCGATGTTTCCATTAACCAAATCTTCACACTTTTCAGAAGATACGATTTCGATGGAATCCCACTTTTCAGCCACTTGTTCCTTCCAAGCAGCGATTTCCTTGGCCTTGGCATAACCATCGGCCACCAAAGCAGCATGACGCTTGGCTTCCTTGCAATAGAACTTGCTATAGTAGTCATCCAACTGACGCTTCATGGTGTAGTGAGGAGCAATCTGAGCGATAGAGTTCTTGATGGTCTTCACCCAACCTTCTGAATAGCCCTTGCGGTTGCGAGCGTAGTACAACGGCAGGATTTCGTTTTCGAGGATACCATAGATGGTAGCTGCATCCAACTGGTCCTGATGTTCCTGATACTGGTAAGTACGCTTTTCAGTCAATGCCCAACCGGCACCTTCGCGGTAGCCTTCCAACCACCAACCGTCGAGTACAGAGAAGTTGATGACACCGTTCATCAAAGCCTTTTCGCCAGATGTACCGGAAGCTTCCAACGGACGGGTCGGAGTGTTCATCCAGATATCCACACCTGTCACCAAACGACGAGCCAACTTCATGTCGTAGTTTTCGAGGAAGATAATCTTACCCAAGAATTCCGGACGACGAGAAATTTCAACAATTCGCTTGATCAAGCCCTGACCGGCACCATCGTGTGGGTGAGCTTTACCGGCAAAGAGGAACTGAACCGGATAGTCGGGATTGTTGACAATCTTAGCCAAACGGTCGAGGTCAGTGAACAACAGATGTGCACGCTTGTAAGTGGCGAAGCGACGGGCGAAGCCAATCAACAGAGCGTTCGGATTGATCTTGTCGAGCAAAGAAACTACACGTGAAGGGTCACCCTGGTTCTTCAACCAGTTCTTGCTGAATTCCTTGCGGATATAGTCAATCAACTTGTTCTTCAATGCCAAGCGGGTATTCCATACTTCCTGATCGTCTACGTTGTAGATAGCTTCCCAGATGTTCTGGTTAGACTGGTCGTTCATGAAGTTGGCATCGAAATGCTTGCCATAGAGCTTCTTCCATTCAGTAGCGCTCCAAGTCGGGAAGTGTACACCATTGGTCACATAACCTACGTGACTTTCTTCCGGATAATATCCCTTCCAGATGCCTGAGAACATTTCCTGTGAAACCTTACCATGCAACCAGCTCACACCATTCACTTCCTGACAAGTGTTGCAAGCGAATGTAGACATACAGAAACGTTCGCCGGAATCGCCCGGATTGATACGTCCCATATCCATCAATTCGTTCCATGTGATACCCATACGCTGTGGATAACCACCCATGTACTTACCGAACAGACCTTCATCGAAGTAGTCATGGCCAGCCGGTACCGGAGTGTGAACAGTATAAAGAGAAGAAGAACGAACTACTTCCAAAGCTTGGTTGAATGTCAAGCCTTCTTCTTCAATATAGTCGCACAAACGCTGTACGTTACACAATGCAGCATGGCCTTCGTTGCAGTGGTAGATATCCTTCTTGATACCCAACTTCTTCAACAGCAGTACACCACCGATACCCAACAAGATTTCCTGCTTCAAGCGGTTTTCCCAGTCGCCACCATAAAGCTGGTGAGTGATAGGGCGGTCGAATTCGCTGTTCATTTCGTTATCCGTGTCGAGCAAGTACAAAGGCACACGACCTACATTCACTCTCCACACGTATGCGTGTACGTAATAGTTCAAATAAGGGACATCGATTACCATCGGCTGGCCGTTTTCGTCCATCACACGGTCGATAGGAAGGCTACCGAAGTTCTGTGCATCGTAATTAGCAATCTGCTGACCATCCATAGAGAGGCTTTGTGCAAAGTAACCGTAACGATAGAGGAAACCTACACCGCACATGTCCACATTGCTGTCAGAAGCTTCCTTCAAATAGTCACCTGCCAAAATACCCAAACCACCGGAATAGATCTTCAGAACGTGAGTCAAACCATATTCCATACAGAAATAGGCTACCGAAGGACGCTTGCTGTCGGGCTTCACATCCATGTAAGCGCGGAACTTGGCATATACATCGTTCATACGCTTGATAATAACCTTGTCAGCAGCCAATTCTTCCAACTTTTCATAGCTCAAACGTTCAAGCAACACTACCGGATTCTGACCGGCTTCCTTCCATGTTTCAGCATCCAGATCCTTGAACAGTTCTGTTGCTTCATAGTTCCAAGCCCACCAAATGTTACGAGCCATTTCTTCCAGCTTCTTCAGTTCTTCAGGAATGCGCGACTTGACAGTCACATCCTTCCAAACAGGAGCATTTGCATTACTAACCTTGATTTTCATTTCTATTTATATAAATTAAGTTTCGCAATTTCAACTTACAGGAGATTAAGGAGTATCCATGAGCATCAGTCAAAACTATTGGCTTTATCTCCTAGGCTCGGAGAACCGATAACTACTTTTAACTCCTTTTATCTACCTAACTTTCGCATGCGAAAGTTGAATGATTGATTTATCTGTTTAACAAACGATGCTCGGCATTGCGAAGGGCAATGTCATAAGCTTCGTAATAATATTGGATGAAGTGCTTCCACAAAGCTTTTTCAGCCAAATCGGCCGCACGCTTCCGAATCACCTTGATTTCAGAATCGCTCATAGCCGAGAATTCGGATATGGTGTCCTTGATGGCATCAGCCACTTCAGAGAAATTATAGTCTGAACGATGGATGACCTTCACCCCATCCTTCAATTCGCTATAACCACCCTTGATGGAATTAGCCCACAAGCCAAAACCCGCCAAATCGGTAGTGATGGTAGGCACGCGGAAAGCGATACTTTCCAGCGGAGTGTATCCCCATGGTTCATAATAGGATGAGTAGACACTCAAATCATTGCCCAACACCCAATCATAATATTCCATGTTGACAATTCCATCCTTGCCATCCAAATAGCACGGCACAAAAATAACCTTCACCTTCGCATCGGCTGCATTGGACATGCCCAAGTACTTCAACATATCAAGAACCTGGTCATGGCTCATGTTATGAAGCCAATGGGTAATGAACGGACACTGAAGCGGAGTGTCGTACGATTGCTTGCTGTTCAGACGTTCCAACAAATCCTCACGAGGCTCTCCTACCCATCCCGGTACATTGATGAATGCCAGCACTTCCTTCTTCAAGTTCTTGTCGCGGGTCAAACGGTTCAACGCTTCCAGATATTCATCGATACCCTTGTTCTTGAATTCATAGCGTCCGCTGGTGCCTATTATTAACGTATCATCGCCCAGTTTGGTTCCCAACAACTTGTTGGCCAGGTTCAGCATGGCTGCACGAGCCTTGCGGCGCTTGGCTGTAAACGAATTGCCCTTAGGAACAAAATCGTTTTCAAAGCCATTCATCAACACGACATCGGCCGGTTTGTCCAGCAACTCACGGCATTCATTGTTCGTAATCTCACTGACAGTGGTGAAGCAGTCTACGAAATGAGCAGTCTGCTTTTCGATAGAGTGCTTGGCTTCCATATTCAGTTCGCGCGCCATCTGGTCACCGTTATAGGCAAACAAATAGTCGTATAGAGGCTTGTTGTTACCAGCGATAGAACGTCCGATAGAAGTAGCATGAGTTGTAAATATTGTTGCTATTTGCGGAACCGCTTTTTGTACGTAGAGAGCTCCCAGGCCCGTCATCCATTCATGAGCCTGATAAATAACTTTGTCTTTTCCGGTCAGGTTAAAACGATAAAAACTTTCTACAACTTTACCTGCCGCATACGAGAACATGGAAGCTTCGTCGTAATCGCCATATCCATGAAGGGAATCCACCTTGAAATCTTCCCACATCTGACCATAAATCTGGTCTCTTTGGGCAAAGAAGGGGAAGAAATCAACCAAAATGACCATTGGATTACCAGGGATATTCCAACGGCCAACACGAACCTTCAAACCATCATGCGACAATGCATGTTCACGCCATGCTACACACAGGTTCTCGTTTTCACAAAACAAAGGGTTTTCTTTTCCTGCCCAGAAATCGGGGCCTATGAAGAAGAGTCTGTCTTTATATGCATCCTGCAATGTCTTTGCCCGAGTGGACAAGACCGTATAAATCCCCCCTACCTTATTGCATACCTCCCAGCTCGACTCGAAGATATAATCCGGGGTTAACAAATCTTTTGCCATTGAATAAATACCTAATCTTAAATACGGGTGCAAAGTTACACAATTTCAACGACATGATAAAGCTTTTCAAGGTTTTTATTACATAGAAATTTGTAAATGTTTTTATTATTTTCTCTCTTTTTGACACTTTAATAGCAAAACAAACAAAACAACATACAAAAAGAAAGAGATTAATCCATAACACTTTTAAGATAAAAAGAAAAGCGTGTCCGATTGTATCGGAACACGCTTTTTACAGGTATATAGAATAACTATATTACACCAAGAATGTAGCTACCAATGCAAGAATAGCATAGAACTCAGGAAGAGCTGCGTAAATCATTGTATTAGTCTGTACATCGTGTCCTTGAGCCATACCGGCAATACCGTTGGCACAAAGCTGTCCTTGGCGGATAGCGGAAATCAAGAATACCAAACCAACACTGATACCCATACCAAATGTCAACAAACCATTGGCAGACGTAACTGCATCAGCAGTCATGAAAGCCACAAAACCATAAAGACCCTGAGAAGCCGGCATCGCTGAAAGAATCATGTAACCAGCCGATTTAGAAGGGTCTTTCTTCAAAGCGCCTTCAGCAGCATTACCTGCAATAGTAGTACCATAGCAACTACCGATACCTGCAAGGGCCAGCATCAAGCCTAAGCCCAAATAACCTAATAAAAGATTCAAATCCATAATGTTATAATTTTAATTTGTTATTAATTACTTATTAATCAATCAATCGTTATTCTTATTTTTAGAGAAGGGATTGTATGCCATACCCTTACCATCATAACCTGAGTTCTTAAAATATTCCACAAAGGTCAGACGAATGGAATGTACATAACCACTCAAGCAAGAGAGGGCAATATTCAAGGAATGGCCAGCGACAAAAATCAGAGCAAAGCAAATCCATCCTGGTATTCCAAAAAGGAAACCACTCATGCTGTCACGCAGTTGCATACCCAAATCATTGAATACACCACCCAACATACCACCTGCCAAACCAAGTGCATACAGACGGAGGTAAGACAAAAGGTCACCCATCAGGCCCGTAGCCATATTATAGGTATCCCAAAGTCCGGCACCCACGTTCACAAATACATTGCGACGGATGTTATTCAACAAATAGATACCAACAGCCGACACTGCACCAATACCAATCAATGCCATCTTGGAAATTTCCATGTCAATCACGCCCAAATAAGTCAAGGTAGCCACAACCACCGAACCGCCTATCAGCAACCACCATCCCCATTCGGAAAGGGAGTTCTTGAAACCATAGCGGACAGTTGAGCCTATAGCCTTGACCGTCATAGCGAAACAGATGTGGAACATACCTACCAACAAGGCTATCACCATCGTTTTGTTATACGTTGTTCCTTCCCAATCGCCTGTTATAATTAGCGACTGCATCCAGCCTGGCAAATTGAAATTGGTTAGTGTAAATCCAAAGAAGGTATTGAACAAAGCGCCAACAATAGTTGTTGCTACGCCCAAAGTAATCAACAAGTTCATCAAACCTGCCATAGATCCACTCAGCTTCTTCTTCAAGTACAGCCCCAACAGCACCAACAACAAGCCATAACCCGCATCACCTACACACATACCAAAAAAGAGTGCATAGAACGGAGCTAACAAGGGTGTCGGGTCAAACTCGCCATAATCGGGCATACCATACATCTTGGTCAGCAGCTCGAACGAACGGCTGAACCAATTGTTTTTCAGCTTAATAGGCGCATTGTCTTCCTTCTCTGCCGGACGCATTTCGTAATAGACTCCACTGGATTCCAACATGGAACGCACTTCGGTCTCATTGTCTGCCGGCACCCATCCATCCATCAAGATGATGGAGCCTTCCGCCATCCGTTCACCGCCTAGCTGCTCAACTTTCATCAAGTCGATGCTGCTTTCCAAATCAAGAAGGGCCTGCTTGACTACCGGCATATGACCGATACAGTATTTGTCCAATTCCGCATTGGCTGCCTGTAAGGCATCCTGCAGCTGCTGCTTTTCCTGATTCAATTCCGACAAACGGTGTTGGGGCAAACGAATTTGTTCCGCTTCGAGTTCTACGACAGTTGGATTGACTGTCACAAAATAGCATTGTCCGCCTTTCCGATTGACAATCAATGCATTGTATTCGTCTATCCACGCATCATCAAAAGACTTGTCCGGGCATGCATAGAACTGCACATGCCAGCCGTTGGACTGGAGTTTTTGAATGACACTCCAATCAAACTCACCCCAAATTTCCATCGCATCAATTTCTTTATCCACGACAGGAATCTGCAAGGTAAGTGCCTGGATTCGTTCCTGCAAATCCTCATACTTTTCCAGCACCTGTTCAGCAGAGCCTTCTGTATGAAGTTCCACTTCAGGCCCTTCATAGGAAGCCGCTGACAGACTCATATTCTTGAGCAAAGTCTGATAGGCCGAACGTTTCTGCATGAAAGCCTGCAAATTAGCATCCATTTCAGCATTCTGACGCATTTCAACGTGCACGACGCCCAATTCACGAAGTTTTTCGAGAAATTCTTCATATTCCTTATGATAGATAAGGAACGAAAGTTTATTCATTTTTGCAATCATGCTTCAGCCTCCTTTCTCTTTTCTTGTATGGACTTCAGGATTTTCTGAGAAGACTTGGAGAGGTTCTCTTCATCTTCCATAAAGCGCTTAATCTTTCGGAGCGCATCCTGATATCCAGGTATCTGGACCTTCTCAAAAAGATTCACCTTTTGAGTGGTCTTCTTACGCGCATGTTCCAACAAGTTCAACTTGGCCAACATAAATTCCCTTTCTATAGCTGTCTGAGCCAAAACCTTCAACAAGGATATACCATCGGCATACCATTTCGGGCTGGCGAACATACTATATGGACGGACTTCAAAATCCACATTTTCCAAAATAGGGACACGGACACCCGCAATCTTCTTGATGCCCAAGTGAACATCTTTCACTTTTATCAATGAAGGATCAAATTCATTCCAAAGTGCGAACATGGCTTCATAAGCTTGAATTTCTTGCTCAAGCCTTTCTTCCAAACCCGATGCATCGGCCTTGCAACGCTTCACTTCCATGCGCAGGGCACTCTCCTTATTCTTGATGATAGGAAGCGTACGCACACGAACCTTCAGCTGCTTTTCAAGTTGTTGCAACGAGGTTTTGTTATATTGAAACTTTATAGCCATTGTTCTTCAGGATTTCTTATTTTACCCAGTGTTCGTCAACCAGTTCTTTCTTGATGTTGACTTCTTCCGGCTTAAAGTATTTGCTGAACAATCCCCACGTAACATCCAGCATCTCAGTGGTATCCAAGTTCACATCAATAGCCAGCAACTGGTTGGCGTAATCCTTGGCAAATGCCAATGTACGTTCGTCGTAATTGGTCAAGTCGAAACCATTTTCCATCTTGGTCTTGGCATTGGCGGCATCGGCATACAGACGAACGGCCGCATTCATCACCTGTGGATGGTCCTTACGGGTCTTCTTACCGCTAACCAACTGTTTCAGACGAGACAATGAACGGAATGGGTCAACGATTACCTTACCGATATCACTGTCACGACGAAGGAACAACTGACCTTCGGTGATGTAACCGGTATTATCGGGTACCGCATGGGTAATGTCACCACCACTCAACGTAGTCACCGCAATAATGGTGATAGAACCGCCTGACGGGAATTGAACCGCTTTTTCGTAAATCTTCGCCAAGTCTGAATAGAGGGAACCCGGCATAGAATCCTTCGAAGGAATCTGATCCATACGGTTGGACACGATAGCCAACGCGTCGGCGTAGCTGGTCATGTCGGTCAACAATACCAGCACCTTCTGGTTATGTTCCACTGCAAAATATTCAGCTGCAGTCAATGCCATATCCGGAATCAACAAACGTTCTACCGGAGGATTTTCAGTGGTATTCACGAAACTGATGATACGGTCGAGCGCACCTGCATTCGAGAACACGTTCTTGAAATAGAGGTAGTCGTCGTTGGTCATACCCATACCACCCAAGATAATCTTGTCGGTTTCAGCACGGAGCGCCACATTCGCCATTACCTGATTGAACGGTTGGTCAGGGTCAGCAAAGAACGGAATCTTCTGACCAGACACCAAGGTATTGTTCAAGTCGATACCTGCAATACCGGTTGCAATCAATTCAGAAGGCTGTTTACGACGAACCGGATTCACAGAAGGACCACCGATTTCCACTTCCTTACCTTCAATGTCAGGACCACCGTCAATCGGGTCACCGAACGCATTGAAGAAACGGCCAGCCAACTGTTCGCTCACCTTCAAGCTCGGAGACTTGCCCAAGAATACGACTTCAGCATTGGTCGGGATACCTTCTGTACCTTGGAATACCTGCAAAGTCACTTCATCACCCATAATCTTAACGACCTGGGCCAATTTACCATTCACTGTTGCCAGTTCATCATAGCCTACACCTGTCGCCTTCAACGAACAAGTAGCTTTGGTAATCTGGCTAATCTTGGTATATATCTTTTGAAAAGCTTTTGTTGCCATTATCTATTTACATTTAGCTGTTTACACCTTATTTCACGCTTCTCTCAGCAACCAGTTCCTGCAACTGCTTCACAAAACCTTCATACTTTTCAGACTTATACTCTGAATAGTTCATCTGCTTGCAGATATTGATCATCTTCTTGAAGTAATCCATTACATCCAGGAATGAGTCAAATTCGAACTCGGTATGACAAATGTCAATCACCGTATTCAAAATATCTTCCTGACGTTCCATCGGAGTCACAGCATCGATGTCATCAAATGCATCCTGTTGCAGGATTACATAGTCAATCAACTCTGATTTCCAGAAGGTTACGTGATATTCTACAGGTACACCGTCATCACCCAAGATATTAATCTGTTCAGCGATTTCCTTACCTCTCAGCAAACGGGTCTTGATTTCATTCACCTTACCGATCCATTCACCGTTGATTCGTTGGGTGATATAGTTTTCAAATTCAGGATATTCCAGATACTTGGAATATGAATCAATCGGATTCACAGCCGGATAACGTTTCTTGTCGGCACGTTCCTGTTCCAACGCATAGAAACAACGGGCTACCTTCTTGGTATTTTCAGTTACCGGCTCCTTCAAGTTACCACCGGCCGGAGATACGGTACCGATAAACGTAATGGAACCAGTCTCTCCATTATTCAAATATACATAACCAGCACGACCATAGAAGTTGGAAATAATCGCAGAGATGTCCATCGGGAATGCATCAGGACCAGGCAATTCTTCCATACGGTTGGACATTTCACGCAAAGCCTGTGCCCAACGGGAAGTGGAGTCGGCCATCAACAAGACTCTCAAGCCCATCGCACGGTAGTATTCAGCAATGGTCATAGCAGTATATACAGACGCTTCACGAGCCGCTACCGGCATGTTTGAAGTATTGGCGATGATGATGGTACGTTCCATCAACTTACGACCCGTATGCGGGTCTACCAATTCGGGGAATTCGGTAAAGATTTCCACCACTTCGTTCGCACGTTCACCACAAGCTGCAATGATTACGATATCTGCTTCGGCCTGCTTGGAGATAGCGTGCTGAAGCACAGTCTTACCGGTACCGAACGGACCGGGGATAAAACCAGTACCCCCTTCAACAATCGGGTTCACGGTGTCAATTACACGAACACCGGTTTCCAACAATTTGAATGGACGTGGTTTTTCTTTATAGTTGGTCATCGCCTTCTTTACTGGCCACTTCTGAATCATGTTCACCGGAATATCGTTGCCTTCCTTGTCAGTCAACACAACGACTGTATCTTCAATTGCATATTCACCGGCAGCCACAATCGACTTGACTTTATAGGTTTCCTCCAATTGGAAAGGGACCATAATCTTCAACGGCTGATGATTTTCTTCCACTTGCCCCAACCATGCTGAAGGACCCACTTCATCACCTACCTTTACCAAAGGTTCAAAGTGCCATTTGCTTTCCTTATCCAACGGATAAGTGTACTGACCGCGTTTCAAGAAAACGCCATCCATCTTGTCGAGGTCATTTTGCAGACCATCATAGTTCTTCGACAACATACCCGGACCTAAAGTCACTTCAAGCATGTGTCCTGTAAATTCAGCTTCGGCACCGACCTTCAGCCCACGTGTACTTTCGAACACCTGAACATATACGTTGCTGCCTACCACCTTGATTACTTCCGCCATCAAACGGTCACCCCCTGTCAGAATGTAACAGATTTCATTCTGAGCAACCGGTCCGTCTACAGCCAATGTAACCATGTTGGCTATTACGCCACTAACAGTTCCTTTTGTTGCCATATATCTTACATTATTTATTTTCTGAACTCTTGAGGTATCTGAACTTCATCCTTCAACTGGTCTATCATTTGACGGAACAATTCATTACCTTTATCCTTATCCAAAGAAAGCCAACGTTCAATCATTTCAAGCTTCATCAAAAAGACGAAAATCTTTTCTACTGAAAAATAGTGGAAGAAAGTGGACTCATCCATCCAGTTCCATTTCAACAAATCAATTTTCCGTTCTCTTTCGACCAAATCCTCTGTATCGCCAATACGAACCAACTGTTCCAGATATTCGACCTCTTCCGACAAACCGAAATCACGGGCATTGGAAGAACGAAGAGCAAGAGCCACTTGATTGGAACCTACAATCACACGAGCAACATCCATTTTATACTTGCGCGCTGACAAGGCAGACAGAATATTGTTGACATTCAAATTCAATTCATACCAAGAAGAGACAAAAGCATTGGAAGAACTCATGGCATAATCATAATAATAGCCATACAGTTGGTCTTCTATACCGATTCGTTCTTCTTCGGATGAATCCAAATAAAGAGCGGCAAATTGATAGAAATAAGAAGGGAATTTCTTGTCCGGAGGCAATTCTTCCTTAAAGGAGTTTATTACAGACAACAATTCGTCCACTGAATAATTCCCCAATGACGCATCAATTACAGCTTCCTTATCTTTCAGAAGCTTCAACAGATTTTCATTGTCGAACTTCAAGTAAAACAAGTCTATCAACTTCTTGTCTTCCTTGGAAAGTTGCGGATATAATTCAGTTTTAAAATTTGCGACTGTATAATTCAGTTTACCATCATCGAGCGACAAATCAGGCAAACCTGTTACCAGACAATAATAATTAGTCATACTTACTTATTAAAACAACATTTCAACCAATTGAGGACGAAGGAATTCCTTGAAGTAGTTTTCAAATTCCTCTTCTCCAAAATTCACTTTGTAGGATCCATCAGCAGGAGAAATTGTAAACAAAGCCTTTCCTCCATTCACCTTTTCAATCTTCACTCCCTTGTCCAACACATCCTTGGCTTTTGAAGCAAAGTATTTTTCCAAACCTTCTGCATCTGCAGTAGAAATTACAATCGGTTCATCTGCCACCCACTGAGCAGCCAACGAAACGATAAATTTGTTCAGATAATCCTTGTCTGCTACAAAGTCCTTCACAGATTGGGATACCACTTGATTGGTCAGCAAAGAAGCAACTTCTGTCTTCAAAGCATTTACAGCCTGTCCTGCAAAAAGTTTGATTTCCGATTGGGTGTTCTCAGCGGTTTCCTTTGCTGTTTTACGAGCTGCAGCAATGATTGACTCTGCTTCTTTACGGGCATCATCCAAAATCTTCGCTGCTTCTTCTTGGGCATTCTTCACCAGGCGCTGCGCTTCTTCATTGCCTTTTTCCACGCCTTCACGATAAATCTTATCGGTTAGCTCCTGAATTTTATTTTCCATAATTTAAGAAGTATATTATTTATTTGTTTAACATTATCTATCCAAGAAAAGATTTTCCAAATTTACAAAATTCAAGAATAGAAAAAGAATTTAATCCATTTTTTTATGGGAAAAGTATTATAAAAAGAGAAGTTTCACTAATCATTATGCTATATAACACAAAAGCCTCCGATACATTGCTGTATCGAAGGCTTCAATCAAAACGGCAGCTACCTACTCTCCCACCTTAGCAGTACCATCGGCGTGACGGGGCTTAACTTCTCTGTTCGGAATGGGAAGAGGTGGAACCCCCGTGCTATAGCCACCTGAATTTCTTTCTAGTGAATAGTGAACAG
>JAFVTL010000139.1 GCA_017503235.1 Bacteroidaceae bacterium
CTTTCTTCGCTTACGTCGCAACCTTCTACCAACGGAACGATAGGCAAACCGAAGTGCTTGGCGAAAGCGTAGTCACGGCTATCGTGAGCCGGTACCGCCATGATGGCACCTGTACCATAACCCGCCAATACATAGTCGCTGATCCATACAGGAACCGCTTCGCCGGTAAACGGATTGATGGCATACGAACCACTGAATACACCGGTTACCTTGCGGTCGGCGATACGTTCACGTTCGGTACGCTTCTTGGTGCGGTCGAGGTAAGCTTCCACTTCTTCCTTCTGGTCAGCGGTAGTCAACTGGGCTACCAATTCGCTTTCCGGAGCCAATACCATGAAGGTCACACCATACATGGTATCTGCACGAGTGGTAAAGATGGTAAATTCGATATCGCTATCCTTCACCTTAAATTGGATTTCAGCACCTTCCGAACGACCGATCCAGTTCTTTTGGGTTTCCTTCAACGATTCGGTCCAGTCGATATTGTCCAAACCATCGAGCAAGCGTTGAGCATATGCCGATACACGGAGACACCATTGGCGCATCTTCTTCTGAACCACCGGATGACCGCCACGTTCAGAAACACCGTCCACTACTTCGTCATTGGCCAATACAGTACCGAGAGCCGGACACCAGTTCACCATGGTTTCGCCCAAGTAAGCGATACGATAGTTCATCAAGATTTCCTGTTGTTCCTTTTCGCTCTTGGCGTTCCATTCTTCGGCAGTGAAGTGAAGTTCTTCGCCACAAGCAGCATCGAGACCTTCTGTACCCTTCTGTGCAAAATGTTCTTCGAGCTTGCTGATAGGCATGGCCTTACCACAAGTGTTGCAATAGAAGTGGTTGAACATCTGTTGGAACGCCCATTGAGTCCAATGATAGTAACCCGGTTCGCAAGTGCGGACTTCGCGGTCCCAGTCAAAGCAGAAACCAATCTTGTCCAACTGTTCGCGGTAGCGGTTGATGTTGGCTTCGGTAGTTACCGCCGGATGCTGACCAGTCTGGATAGCATATTGTTCAGCCGGAAGACCATAAGCGTCATAACCCATCGGGTTCAATACGTTGAAACCTTGCAAGCGCTTGTAGCGTGCATAGATATCGCTGGCAATATAGCCGAGCGGGTGACCTACGTGCAAGCCTGCTCCCGATGGATAAGGGAACATGTTCAGCACATAGAATTTCTTCTTCGATTCGTCTTCAACAACCTTGTAGGTCTTGTTGTCCACCCAACGTTGTTGCCATTTCTTTTCAATCTCTCTGAAATTATACTCCATGATGTTATGTTGTTTTTGTTTCTTTCTACATTTAATGTGCAAAGATACAAAGACTTCTGAAATAATGGTCGTTCTGAGTGCCGAAAGTTACACTCTGTGTAAAGATAAGGAAGGTCTTCTTAGAATGTGGAAAATAGGGAGGCGAAGAAATCAGACAAATAAAGCAGATTTCTGTGGGGGTAGCAACCGATGAAGCTTGCCTTGTTTTTTGTAAGTTTGAAAAACATCTATCAAAAGTATCAGGACTATCTAATTTGCTGATATTCAATGTCGAATCCTGACTTTTTCAGCTGATTTTTATCTTTCAGAAAAATCAGCCGTTTGGGAGTCATAAAGTAACGGGATACGACACGTAAAGCAATGCTTTATCGAGTGAAAAGCATTGCTTTACATGTTCATGGTGACCATCCTTTCAACCTGACTTTTTCAAATCCATAAAATCAGCCGAAAAAGTCAGGATTTGCTATTGTGGGTCAGTCAGTTAAGGCGTCCTGACATTTTTGAAGGATGTTTTTAGAAGTTGTTATATCTTTTTCTTGGCTTCTTCAAGCACTTCTATCACACGGTCGCACCAAGCATCGAATTCCGGGTCTTCCTGCTGGCATTCGGGATGATGAAGGATGTATTCCAACGCCTTCTCCAGTCCTTGGTCGAAGCGGGTAGTGGCACAGAACCCAGGTACGGCTCGTTTCAGTTTGCTGTTGTCGAAGTGTACGCTACAGGCTTTGTCTCCTATCAGGCTGCCGGTGAAGTCGTAATCGCTTACTGCTGCCAGGAATTCGGAGGATACGTGATAGGGCTTGAGGGTTACACCCAGTCGTTTGGCTATTTCTTCATAAATCTGGTTCCAGGTAAGCACTTCGTCGGAGGTTATCTGGAAAGTTTCACCGATGGCATGCGCATTGTCCATCAGGCCGATGAAACCTTTTGCAAAGTCGGTGTTGTGGGTCAAGGTCCACCAGGTGGTACCGTCTCCATGGATGATGACAGGCTTTTCCTGCATGATTCGTTGGATGACCTGCCAACTGCCGTTTTTCCCGTGTACAGCAACGGGGATGGAGCGTTCGTCATAAGTGTGGCTGGGGCGGATGATGGTGACAGGGAAGCCTTGTTCGCGGTACATTTTCATCAGAAAGGCTTCGCAGGCAATCTTGTTCCGTGAGTATTCCCAATAGGGATTGGCCAGCGGTGTACTTTCGTCTATCAGGCTGTTTCGTACGGGTTTCATGTAGGCCGAAGCCGAACTGATGTACATGAATTGGCGGGTCTTTCCGTTGAAGAGCCGGTTGTCACGTTCCAATTGTTCGGGTACAAAACCAATGAAGTCGCATACACAATCAAAGTCGAGTGCCTTGATTTTTTCAGCCACGTCGGCCTCATCGTTCATGTCCGCTTGAATTTGTTTGACATTTTCAGGGACGATATCCGAACGCGTTCCTCGGTTGATGAGGTATAGTTCCCAGTCTTGTTGACTTGCCAGCTGACGGGTGATGGCAGTGCTGATGGTGCCTGTTCCACCTATAAATAATGCTCTTTTCATGTGATGTGGTATTTAGATTTCGATATACAAATATATTTACTTTCAATCAATTTGCCTACAAATCATTTGTAATATTATCAGAAATAGCATAGATTTGTGCCACTAATACCTAAAAACATTCATTATGAAATTGAAACAAACTCTCTCGATGGCAGCTATGGGGCTATGCTGTCTGGGTGCTTCCGCACAGGAAATCAACATGCCGATCATTCAAACCAAGTATACGGCCGACCCTGCTCCTTATGTGTTTAATGACACCATTTATTTATATACTACCCACGACGAAGACAATTCCGAAGGGTTCAACATGCAGGACTGGTTGCTTTACACCTCTACCGATATGGTGAACTGGCAGGATCATGGCTCGGTAGCTTCGTTGAAGGACTTCAAGTGGTACAAAGGCAATAACGGCGCTTGGGCTGAACAAGTGATTCACCGCAACGGAAAGTGGTACATGTATTGTCCTATCCATGGAAATGGAATCGGCGTATTGGTAGCCGATTCACCTTATGGTCCGTTCAAGGATCCGATTGGAAAACCCATTGTATGGCAGCATGAACATTGGAACGACATCGACCCTACTGTGTGGATTGACGATGACGGACAGGCATATATGTATTGGGGAAATCCCGACCTCTATTATGTGAAGCTCAATGAAGATATGATTACAACAAGCGGAGAGATTGTTAAGCTTCCAAAGATTCAGGATTATCAGGAAGGTCCGTGGTTCTACAAGCGCAATGGCAAGTATTACTTGGCTTTTGCATCGACTTGCTGTCCTGAAGGTATCGGCTATGCCATGAGTGACAGTCCTATCGGCCCATGGGAATACAAGGGCCACATCATGGATCACACTCCACGTACCCGTGGCAATCATCCTGGCATCATCGACTATAAAGGCAAGTCCTATGTGTTCGGCTTGTGCTATGACATTTTCCGTTTGGAAACTCCCCGCCACGCAGAACGCCGTTCGGCTGTAGCTGCTGAAATGCATTATAACGAAGACGGTACCATCCAGATGCTTCCTTATTTCCAGGATTGCGAATTGAACCAGATAGAACCGCTGAATCCTTTCCGCAAGGTGGAAGCTGAAACCATTGCATGGGGATACGGATTGAAGACTACTCCGAGAAGAGCATGGGGTACTCATTCTACCAACCAGATTGTGACCAACATCGACGAGAATGAATTCATTCTGGTGAAAGGTGTAGACTTCGGTAAGGGAGCCAAGACTTTCAAGGTATGTGCATCGACCCACCTCATGGGCGGTACTATTGAGTTGCATCTCGATTCGAAGAGCGGCCCGATGATTGGTAAGGTAAAGGTAGGTAACACCAAGGATGAATACATCGAATTTGAAACACCGGTGAAGAACGCCAAGGGTGTACACGACTTGTATTTGGTATTCAAGGGTGGCGACTTCCAGCAACGCAACCTGTTCTTCCTGGATTGGTGGGAGTTCACAAAGTAATCGTTCTTCGACAGGCATATAACAAGAGGCTGCAAGCCGCTCTCCATCTGGAGAAATCGGCTTGCAGCCTCTTTAATTTTGCTATGAATGTTGGCAGATAACTGCCTGTTTGTTTTTATTGCAGTGCTATTTCAACTGACTTCACATCCTTGGAGTTGCCTCCCACCATTACTTCATAGTTTCCGGCATGAGTGTTCATCGAGTTGGTTGCCGGGTTCCACCATTCCAATTGGCTTGGAGTGAGTTCCAGTTCCACGTTCACGGTTTGTCCTGCTGGGATGTGTACACGCTTGAAAGCACGGAGTGTCTTGATAGGACCTTCTTCGTCGCCCTTCTTCTTCAAGTAGAGCTGTACGATTTCGTCGCCATCCATGTTTCCGCTATTGGTAACAGGAACCGATACGACGATGGTTTCATCAGTCTTGGCTGTGGCCGGTGCCTGTACTTCACCATAAGTATAAGTGGTGTAGCTCAATCCGTGACCGAATGCATAGAGCGGTTCGCCTTCGAAGTAGCGGTAAGTACGGCCTGTCATGTTGTAGTCTTCAAAGTCAGGCAGTTGGTTTACGTTCTTGTAGAAAGTAACGGGCAGTTTTCCTGATGGGTTGTATTCGCCGAAGAGTATATCAGCTACAGCCTTGCCACCTGCTTGTCCCGGATACCATGCTTGAAGGATGGCTTGACAGGAAGCAGTTTCAGGAACGAGTCCGACAGGTGAGCCTGAACAGTTCACCAATACCACTTTCTTTCCGGCCGCTGCCAGTGCTTTCAGCAGTTCGCGTTGGATGGCCGGCAGTTCGATGTCGGTGCGGTCGCCACCCTTGAAGCCCGGCAGGTTCACGCCCATTTCTTCACCTTCGAGGCGAGGAGTGATACCCCCTGCAAAGATAACAATGTCAGCATCCTTCACTTGTGCAACAGTCTTGGCCATGTTGACTTCTTCCTTGAATCCTAAATCGAAATTGATTTGTGCATCGCCAGCAAAGTATTGGAACTTGATTTCGATGTCATAAGATTTTCCGGCTTCTGCCTGCATGGCGTATGTATTGCTGCGTCCACCGTGTTGGTTGAAGATTCTTCTTACCCGTTCTCCGTCGATATAGAGTTCGGCCAAACCGCATACATAGAAGTTGAAGAGCACTTCACCCGATGCCTTTGGAGTGAATACACTCTTGTAGGAGCCCGAAAAATCAGTAAGGTTTACGCCCGGTGCAAAAACGGTAGCTCCCGATGTGCAGAGATTGAACGGAGTAGTGAGCTGCATGGTGGCAACCGGTTCTCCTTCTCTGTCCTTGTTGTTCCAATAAGTAGCGCTGAATCCTTGTCCGTCGGCCGATTGGCATTGGTCGTATACACTATGGATGAGGGTTCTTTCCACCCAACTGCATCCAGGGATATATACAACTTCATCATCAGCTCCTACCGCATCTTTGATTCCTTGCAGGATGGTCTTGGTGTAAGCTGGTGTACCATTATAGTTACCCCATTGCATGACAGAGTCATTGGCATTAGGCCCCATGACGGCAATTTTCTTACCACCCTTCTTCAACGGCAGGATTTGGTTCTTGTTCTGTAACAAGGTGATGGATTTGCGTGCGATATCGAGGGCCAGCGAATCATGCTTGGCTGAGGCTACTACCGAGTAAGGTATCTGTGCCCACTTCACGTCCTTCAATTCGTCCATTTCACCCAGTTCGAAACGTGCTTTCAGCAGTCGTTTTACCGATACATCGATGTCTGCTTCGGAAATAAGTCCACGTTTCACTCCATCTACCAATGATTCGTAGCTGCCTCCACATTCGAGGTCGGTGCCGCTCAATACAGCATCAGAAGCTGCTGAGGCCGAGTCGGGATGTGTAGCGTGGGCGCGTTTGTTATAGAAGTCGTTGATAGCCCAGCAGTCAGATACCACGATGCCTTGATAATCCCATTCTTCACGCAGGATTTTTACCAACAATTGGTCGCTTCCGCAACAAGGTTCTCCTTCGAATCGGTTGTAGGCACACATCACTTCCTTTACATTACCTTCCTTTACCAATGTCTTGAAAGCCGGTAGGTAGGTTTCATAAAGGTCGCGGATACTAATGTTCTTGGCATCGTATTCGTGGCGGTTCCATTCAGGTCCTGAGTGGACAGCGTAGTGCTTGGCACAGGCATGCAATTTGTCGTACTTTTCATTTTCGTCGAGACACTGCAATCCGTTCACTACATTCAGTCCTAATACAGAGGTAAGGTATGGGTCTTCTCCATAGGTTTCAATACCTCTACCCCATCGTGGATCGCGATAGATGTTTACATTCGGAGTCCACATGGTCAGTCCTTCGTAGCGGTCAATCGTTCCTTCGGTAGCCGCTTTGGTATTCTTGGCACGTGCCTCATCGGATACGGCAACAAACACTTCATTCAGCGCTTGAGGGTCGAAGGCGGCGGCCATTCCGATAGGTTCGGGGAATACGGTAGCCAATCCGCTGCGGGCAACGCCGTGGAGGGCTTCGTTCCACCAGTTATAGGTCTTGATGCCTAGTCGTTCGATGGGAGCTGAACGGTCCATCATCAGGGAAACCTTTTCTTCGAGGGTCAATTGTTTCAACAGATCCTCGGCGCGTTCTTCAGCATTGAGGTCGTTGTTCTTGTAGGCGGGCTGGTTGTTACATCCGGCAAGGACTACAAGAGAAGCAAATAGAAATAGAGTTTTGTTTCTCATGGTAAATTTTGATTGGTGTTATAAAAATTCTTATTTCACTTGTGTGGTAGATGCTTTTGCATAGTCATAAAAAATCCCCAGCCGGTGGTCGGGATAAATGGTATCCTTCATTCCGGTTGGGGATAATTCTATATATTTATTTACAATATTCTGCCCAGTCAATCAGTCTCATGTCGCCCTTCTTCAGCAGGGTGTCATGCATGGCCAATGCAGCAGAGATGTTGTGTTGGGTATGTCCTTTCGAAGCAATCTTGAGGTAATCCCAAAGTAGTTGCTTGTAGTCGGGGTGTGCACATTTTTCAATCACTTCCTTAGCACGTTCGGCCGGGCTCTTTCCACGCAAATCGGCGATACCTTGTTCGGTAATGATGATGTTGACGTCGTGTTCAGTCTGGTCGTGGTGTGATATCATCGGTACGATGGCACTGATTTTACCTTCCTTGGCTACAGATGGGCATGAGAAGATGGAGATGTAGGCGTTGCGGGTAAAGTCGCCTGAACCTCCGATACCATTCATCATCTTGGTGCCGGTGATATGAGTAGAGTTCACATTACCATAAATGTCGGCTTCGATGGCGGTATTCATGGAGATGATACCTAAGCGGCGTACGATTTCAGGGCTGTTCGAGATTTCAGAAGGACGGATAACGAGTTTGTCCTTGAAAAACTCGAAGTCGTCATAAATGCCTTGCAGGCAAGCGTCGGTAACACTGAGTGAACAGGTACTTCCGAATTTCACACGTCCTGCACGGATAAGGTCAACCACAGCTTCTTGCAACACTTCTGTATACATTTCGAAAGCAGGAACGTTCTTGTCGCGACCCAGAGCGCCAAGTACAGCGTTGGCAATGTTGCCCACACCACTTTGCAAAGGAAGGAATGTAGAAGGGATGATACCACGCTTCATGTCTGCCAATAGGAAGTCAGCCACATTCTGTCCGATTTTGTCAGTGATAGGATCGGGAGCGGTGAATCCACGAGCTTCGTCAGGCAAGTTCACTTCAACAATACCTACAATCTTGTTCGGGTCTACCTGAAGGTAGGGAGTACCGATGCGGTCGCTGGGTTTGTAAATAGGAATTTCGCGACGATATGGCGGATCGAGTGGTTCGTATACGTCGTGCAGACCGATACATTGGGTACCTCGGTGTGCAGCATTCAGTTCGATGATGATTTTGTCAGCCAAACGGGCGATAGTTGGACTGATACCGGCACCAGCAGTAAGATAAACTTTACCGTCGGGGGTTACGTGACAAGCTTCAATAATGGCTACGTCCACTTTACCCATGAAGCCATAACGTACTTCTTGTGCCATTTGTGACAAATGGATGTCATTGTAGGCCACTTCACCATTGTTTACGGCTTTGCGGAAGTCTGCATTGGTGGTATAAGGTGCGCGATAGCGAATAGCCTTGGCGCGTATCAATGTACCGTCTGCAGAATCACCGGTTGATGCACCGGTAAAGATACCGATTTGGAAGGGGCGGCCTGCTGCATGTTCTGCTTCAGCTATTTTGGCAATTTCTGGTGTCACCGCTTTTGGAGAGCCTGCGGGGGTGAATCCGCTGAGTCCTACGTTATATCCGTGTTTGATATAACTGGCAGCTTCTGCTGCTGAAATGATATTGAATCCCATGATTATTTGAATTGTGTTCTTTATTTAGTAGTTCTTTAATATTTTCGGCGGAATATTTCAGAGTAGATGAAAGCTCTTCGTGCTTCTTCTCGATTGCTCAACTTGATTTTCTTTTGAGGAGGCGGTGTCTGGGAAGAGACGGGCTTTCTTGTCGGTCGAATTGGACGTGTCGTTGGGATAACACTTTCTGACTGGAATGGGGGAGCATAGGCTTCCATCTGATGTCCTTTGCTCCTTCTTTTCGGAATCCTGTGTTCTTCAGGACTCACTTCTGGAAGTATGTCTTCCAGTGTTTCGTCGTCTTCGGGCTCCTCAAAATCGGGCTGTGTCTTTTTCTTGCTTACGGCTTGAACAATTCCGACAAGAGCAAAGACGGCAAATATGATAAATTGAAAAATATCTTCCATAATTTCCTGTTTGAAGGAATGATTTGTCAAAGTTATGAATTTATTCATAATGAGCCAACAAAATGAAAGAAAAAAAGGAAGAGAACTTCCCAGTTGTCTTCCTTTTCATTTTAACCTAAACCTTAACTATGAAAAAATCTAGTGTTTTTCAAGAAACAAAGGTAGAAATTATTTAACAAACGGGAACGTGTTCCCAGCTCTTTTGACCAAATGTTTGTAAATATTAACAATTAATCGCCTATCTTTGTACCCGAATCATAATATATCATTGTATGAAAAAGGAAAATACGGGAGCAGACTTTAAATCTGCAACCGCCAAAGAAGAAAAGAAACTGTTCATCGAAACTTATGGATGTCAGATGAATGTGGCCGACAGCGAGCTGGTAGCTTCCATCATGAAGATGGCTGGTTATGAAGTGTGTGAAACCTTAGAAGAAGCCGATGCGGTATTCATGAACACTTGTTCTGTGCGCGACAATGCCGAACAGAAAATCCTGAACCGGTTGGAGTTCTTTCACGCTATGAACAACAAGCGCGGCAAGCACAATCAAATCATTGTCGGTGTATTGGGATGTATGGCCGAACGAGTGAAGGAAGACCTTATCAAGAATCATCATGTCGACCTTGTAGTTGGTCCCGATGCTTATTTGACTCTTCCCGAATTGATTGCTTCGGTTGAAGCGGGAGAAAAGGCTATCAATGTGGAACTTTCAACGACCGAAACTTATCGGGATGTAATTCCTTCACGCATTTGTGGTAACCACATATCGGGCTTTGTGAGTATCATGCGTGGATGTAACAATTTCTGTCACTATTGCATTGTACCTTATACTCGTGGCCGTGAGCGTAGTCGTGATGTGGAAAGCATTCTCAATGAGGTGAAGGACCTTTCTGCCAAAGGATACAAAGAGGTTACTTTGTTAGGACAAAATGTAAATTCTTATCGTTTCGAAAAGGATGGCGAAACCATTCACTTTCCTACCCTTCTCCGCATGGTAGCCGAAACAGTTCCCCACATGCGTGTTCGTTTTACGACCTCGCATCCCAAGGATATGAGCGATGAAACATTGGAAGTGATAGCTTCCATGAAAAACATTTGCCGTCACATTCATTTGCCGGTGCAAAGCGGTAGTTCGCGCATCTTGAAACTGATGAACCGTAAATATACCCGCGAATGGTATCTCGACCGTGTAGCAGCTATTCGTCGCATCATTCCCGATTGCGGATTGAGTACGGACATTTTCAGTGGTTATCATTCTGAAACCGAAGAAGACCATCAAGAATCTCTTTCATTGATGCGACTTTGTGCTTACGATGCAGCCTTTATGTTCAAGTATTCCGAACGTCCGGGAACATATGCTTCCAAACACTTGCCAGATGATGTACCCGAAGAAGTGAAAATCCGACGTTTGAATGAAATGATTGAACTTCAAAATCAACTTTCCGCTGAAAGCAACGCCAAGGATGTGGGCAAAACCTTTGAAGTATTGGTAGAAGGAGTTTCGAAGCGTTCGAAAGCACAGTTCTTTGGTCGTACCCAACAGAATAAGGTAGTGGTTTTTGACCGTGGAACTCATCACATTGGCGATTTTGTAAAAGTACGGGTAACTGCTTCCAGTTCGGCTACTTTGCTTGGCGAAGAAGTTTTTGAATGACACCTAATTATATTTATGAGTAAAAAAGAACTTTATAAAGCACAAAACATTCAGTTTCTACAAGAACTATCCACCCAAGAGGGGATAAACTCCCTTCCTTGTGGTATATATTATAAGGTATTGCAGACTGGAGAGGGTAAGTCCTCTCCTACTTTGCGTAGCATTGTTACAGTTCATTATAAGGGAACTTTGATAGATGGTAAGGAATTCGACAATTCCTATCAGCGAAGTTGTCCCGAGGCTTTTCGCTTGTGCGATGTCATTGACGGATGGCAACTTGCCCTTCAGCGGATGCATGTAGGCGACAAGTGGATTATTTACATCCCTTACACCATGGGATATGGCACAAGACCCAGTGGTCCCATCCCCGCCTTTTCTACCTTGATATTTGAAGTGGAACTGTTGGGGATAGCGTAATGAAGGCTAATCCATCTTCAATTCATCAGTATATCGATAGATTTTATTATTACAACATAAGTATAAACCTGATTTGGTAGGTATTATAATTCCATCATTGCATTTTCCTAATGGCTCGATTTTGGTTGACTCTGATGATATGTCAATGCGGTAAAGCCCAGATCCAACTATAAAATAGATGTATTTATCGTGGATTATAGCACTTTCTATTTGTGATTTCTCGCTGAATTTACTTTGGTAAATGCTTTTGGGATTTTCTAATGTTTCAGATAGTGTTTGATAAATGCAATGATTTTCTATATAATATAGGCTTTTGTTATATGTTCCAATTAATGTACGTTCATCGGTCTCAATATTAATTTCTTCCCAAGAATCCGTATCCAAATAATATTTGCTTAATGTATATTTGTTTGTTTGAAAATTATTGCTGTTGAAATAAACGATTTGATTATTCCAAACTGTAATAGGACCAATATTTGAAAATAAAAATACTTTAGGAACTTCATTTAGCTGCTCCCATGTATAACTTCCTAAATGCATCCTAAATATTTTTTGTTTATAATTGTCAATATCAATACTCCAATTCATTAAATTGAATATAAGATATATATAATTATCAGTCCCAAACATGTCTGCATTTTTAGATTCGTCTTGGCTTATTATAGGATTTATAAAACTTGTTTTGCTTGTTTTGCTTACAGGGTTGTAAGCGTATAAAGTGTAATTGTCATAAGAATAACCATATAATATTTCTTGATGGCTACCCAATACATGCATGTTGTTTAAGATATCAATTTGTTCCCAGGGATAGGAAATATCAACTTCCATTTCTGAATAGTATTTTGTACTTTTATTATATAATATAATTCGCATTGTTCCATCGTCTGTATAAGTGTTTACACAGATTTTAATTTCGTTATCTTTAATGGAAGTTATGTAATATTCCGCTTGGAATATCTTTATTTCAAACTCATCAGTTGCTTTAAAATCCTTAATATGTAGAGTTATTTCTTCTCCCATTTTGAATGATGCTGGCTCTATTTTTTCTAATGAAAATCCTTTCAACTCGAAATAAGCCTCTGATTTGCACATCTTATTTCCTACCATTAACTTAATAGGATATTTTCCTATTTTTTTTATTTCTACAGGATCTGGATGCTCTCCATGATTGTATTTAGCTTCAATTTCTGTAGGTGTAGATTTTATTATATTAAAATATCCATGATATTCGTTAGCTATTGTCCATAGTTTGATTAATTTTTCTTTAAAAGCAAATCCAGTTCCTTTTACGATTATTTTTTGAGCTATTTGGTCATGAACTATTGATGTTATCATAGGTTCAGGACTTTGAGGATATAATCTTGTCGTTTCGCTTCTGAATTTACCATAGTTAGTTGTTATATATGCGTATACATCACAATACATACCATCTAAAATATCAATGTCCTTTAATTGTTTTGCAAAACAATCTTTTTTGTCTATAATATAATTAGATTCTTCCTTTTCCCAGCTTGTTACATGATTATCATTGGAATCCCAAGAACTTGGGAAATAGCATATATAGTTGAATCCTCTTTCGTAAATTTCCAAATCTCCGGAACTTTCAATATCTGCAGACATGCTGATTTGATTCTCCGTCGCTTCAACTTGTAAAGTAAGCAATGCTCTTCCAATAGTTGGTAATTCAGCTTTTTGGCAGGTAAGGA
>JAFVTL010000140.1 GCA_017503235.1 Bacteroidaceae bacterium
CCAGAAGCAATCCCACAGCGAACGTGGCGTTGGCTTTTGGGACGCTTCGAGTATGGTACGGTTGGCAGTCTTGATATTCATCACACCGACATTCTCGGGCATACCGCTCTGTACCTGGCTTGCTCGTGCGAGGTCACCATGAATCATGTTGATGTAATTCTTATCCTCTTCCATAGCCATTACCAGTTACGTTTGTTGGGTTTGCGACGGTGGGAAGAGGATATGGACTCGCTAAGTTCCTCATCGGATAGAGGTACGGGATTCTTACGTGAAGTCTCCAGCCACTTGTCCAGTTCATCACGGTAGAGGCAGTAGCGTTTGCCTGGCTTGGTGGCAGGGATGGTTCCATCGGAGAGCTTCATGTAAAGCGTACCTTTTGGAATACCCAGATATTCCGCTGCTTCATCCACTGACATGGGGACGTGGGTGTCCACAGCCTTTGCATTGTTTACACTGCGCTGCTCGGTGAGCAGGCTTTTCAGGCTCATCACTTCGTCCCGAAGCTGAGCCACGACCATAGGAAGATCGTTGAAGGTAATCATACTTTTTTCCATTTTACAACTCGCCCCTTTAGTGGGACTTGCCGCAAAGGACTTGAATGATACGGCCGTGACTACCTCCACGGATGATAATTGCAAAATAATTCCCGAATAACGATGCCCAACCAAAAATGATGAGTAACATTATTCGGGAAACAATGAAAAACAGCCAGTTAGGTCTTGCTGGCTGCTTATGGTTATTCTATTAAAAGGGACTATACAAGCTGTTTGGGAGTATAATCTTCGGGATAGTGAAAAGAAAAGTTATCTCCTTCGGGTTCGTCAATGGGGATTTCGCTCTTTCTGGCATCCACTCTGAAGTTCTTGATGGTATCAATCTCTGTGTCGGCAAACTCTTTCGGGAACAAGGTCTTTATGAAGTTGGCCTTATTCTCGCCATCGTAAAGTTTGGGATTCATGAAACGGGCGGAAATGTTCCACACGAGATGACGGAGCGGAACACTCGTAATCTGCTTGAGCAGTCTTCTCTTTATAGGTTTCGGCTTATAATCGGGATTATACATCCAACAATGTACCTCCGTACAGATATGGTTGATGGTCTCTTCATCTGCCAAGCGTGGCATAATGTAATGGATATACTCCATGACCATACGGACACGCTGCTCCATCTCCAGCTTCTGCAATTCCTCATAGGTGGAAACCCTCTCCTGATGCTGTTGGGGATTGATATGGATTTCTACGGGTTGAGACTCTTGGACAATCTTTTCATCAGAAACCTCTTTGGCTGTTTCGGTATCCTCTGCCAATGGAACAATGACCTCTTGTGAAGGCTTTGTCTCTATTTCTCTGGGCATATCCTTTTTGCCGAACTTCATCCTATATATATGGTAGGCATCAAAGATGAAAGATTGGAAGGCAAGATAAAACAACCATCCAAACACATTACTGCAAACAAAGACAACCAATCTGACAAAGTTGTCATGACCGAAGTCGCTGCCTATGATAATGGTTACTCCAAGAGAAATGATACAGATAGCCAGACCGACAGCCGTCCAAATAAGATACTTTTCCTTAATCGTTGCGTCCATATTATTCATATTTTTTTTACGGTTATTACTTAATTTTTCTTCGCTTCATCTGCAAAAGTAATGGAGTTCTTTCAATTATCACTCATTATTGCCTGCTGTTGCATCATTTGTCTACATTTGTTAACTATTGACGCAATATCATACTCTAAAATCATACTCTAAATGCCATAGAAACGGCTTTTATACATAAAAAGGGATGTCAGATATCCGACACCCCTTGATGGTTATTTTGAGTTGATGCAGTATTACTGTTCGCTCTTACGCTTCAATGTGATTTTATCCACAACCTTACAGAGTTGTCCCGATGCTAGCTTGGAATAAATCTGTGTGGTGGTAATGTTCTTGTGTCCCATCAATGCCTGAATCTCTGCCATATCGGTTCCCTTTTCCACATGGAGCGAACCCATGGTATGACGTGAGCAGTGGAAGGTTATTTTCTTGGTGATTCCTGCTGCTGCCAGCCATCTTTGTAGTGGCCCTTGCAACATCTTTTCCTTAAAGCCCTTGAAGATTAGTCCCTCACAATGTTCGCCAAGCAGTTCAAGGGCTTCCTGGCTGATGGGATTGTGTATAATCTGCTGTGTCTTCTGCATTCGTGTGGTAACATACATCCTGCCATTGGTATAGGGCTGTACTTGTTGCCATGTGAGCTGTGTGATGTCGCTCTTTCTTATTCCTGTGAGGCAACCGAAAAGAAAGACGCGTCTTAGAACATCCTCCTCGCACGGTGTCTCGGCAAGTCGTATCAGTTCGTCCTCACTCAAATGCTCTTTAATGGTGGGGACGCATTCGATACGATCCAAGAAGGGGTTTGGATTCTCCTTGATTTTCCTGTCACGGTAGGCGGTGTGAAGCACGGCACGGAAGGTTGACCAATATCCTGCAGCAGAATTGACATGCAGCTTCCTATTGGTATGGATGGACTGAGGGGCATCAAGCAGATACTCCATAAACTTACGGCACAAATCGACATCGACTTCTTCAAAGGTACATTTGCCGTTTACAAACCGCTCGAAGTGCTTGTAAACGTTCAGCCACTTGACATTCTTTCTGTTTGCCAGGTCTTTGAAGTAGGCAAGGAAATCTCCTTTCATCCTGTTCTTGTCAAAGAATCCGTGGTTCTCGTTGAAGATGGCTTCGTAGCGTTGGTTACGCAGGATGGCCGCTTTCTTCATCATGCGTGCATTGAAGTCCTTCTCCTGCTGATTGGCTGGCTTGGCAAAGATATAGATGCCTAAAGCCTCACGTGTGACTACCTTCATGGTGACATTGTCACGATAGCCGGGATAGTAATCCAAGCAGAGTGAATACTGGGTTCCGTTCTTAATCTTACGCTTTCGTAATGTAACAGTCTTACACTTCATTTTTTTCGATTTTATTTGTTAATACTGATTTTGTCGGGGGCAAAGGAACACAATGAAATAACCGTGAGAACAATCACGATAATCATTTTGAAATAATTGCTGAATAATGGCGGTTACTTATGGTTGTTCGTTCCTTTCAGCCATAACACGCTCTACATCAGAACGTAGAAGCAGATTCTTTCTGCCCACCTTGACCTTTTCAATGTGCTTTACCTTGACGATATGGCAAATATTGGCCGAGGTAAGTCCATAAATCTGCTGTACCTGTTCCACCGTATAGTAGTTTTCATCATTGACAAGGTCGGTTCTGCGGAGTTCCGCCAAATGGGATTGGGAGTAATAGGTACGACCGTATTCTCTTTTGGTGGGTATCTTATGGCGATAGGTATATGCACGGAGTGCTGTGGGTTTCATACCAAAGAGTTCTTCCACCTGCTCGGCTGTCAGCCATTGGGTGATTTTGCTGATGTCAACAGCCACACCGAAGAACTCATCGATATGTTTCTTGCTGTAGTAGTTCTTACCGGCGATACGGCAGATAGGAATCCCGTTACGTTTGGCAGAGGTATAGAGCCACGACTGATTGACCTTATAAAGGGTCATAACCTCTTCACCCGAATAGAAGTCCAATACCTCATCGTTTTTCTCTTCCCTCATTTTCTTTTTGAGGGGTGAGGAAGATGAAGCGGACTTTTTCGGTGCAGAGGTACTGCCGGGCAAGACACGATGATAGGGATTGCTTGCCAACATCTGCTCGATGTCGACTTTGCGAATGAATGCCATACGGTTGCTGATGCGTGATGCGCTCAGCTTGCCTGTGGCTACAAGTTTATAGATGTACTGACGGGAACAGCCCATGAGGGTGGCTGCTTTGGAAAAGGTGAGATACTCCTGATGCTGTATCTCCATGAGAGGCTGAGCCAACTTGAAGAGGTTGTTCTTCTGGATTGCTTTGGCTCGTTTGGCTTCGGCTTGGCAAGCCTCGCTGCAATAGCGTTGCATTCCGCTTCGGGTCATAAAAGCCTGACCGCAAAAGGCACATTTCTTGGTTACTTTCATACTGCTTATCGTTTACTAATTTCACTTCTTCATTCTCATCTATCTGAAGTGGTGAACCAAGGTAAACAGCAGTAAACTGTTGTCGCCTTTCTACACGATGTGACTATTATCACACATCGGGGCGGAATTTGTCGCTCGTTGTAAACGGATGTAAACCCTTGTCAACTATCTACACGAAATGACAAAAAATAAGCTCCGCAAATTCTCCACGTCAGAAATATGTATCAAAATTATGTGGAAATTTGGGAACCATCAAAAAGCAGTCTGAAAGTGTTAAATTTTAGAAGATGTTGATAATTAAAGGTTTATAATTGGTTATTTCTGAATAGTTTTGGTTGTTTGGGACTTCTAAATACAA
>JAFVTL010000009.1 GCA_017503235.1 Bacteroidaceae bacterium
AACTGAATAGACAAAAGCCATTCTCTCTTTTGTGTCAACAAGGGAGTAATGGCTTTTGTTGTATATGATAAACTTTAAATGACTGAATCATGACTAAAAGAATCATTCTGTTTCTTCTTGGATTTGTGCTTTTGGGAAGCATTCGTGCCAAGGAAGTGAATAAGGAAACGGCATCTGTTACAGCAGTCAAGGCCCTTCATAAGTTTGCGGCAGGGTTTAGTGGAAATGTCCAGTCGGTGAGCCCCGTCATGTATCAAGGAACCAAAGCCTATTATGTGGTGAACTTTGCTCCACAGGGTTGGGTGCTTGTTGCAGCAGACGATGCGGTGACTCCCATTTTAGGATATTCGCCCACCGGACATTTTACAACTGACAGACAACCGGTAAACGTACAGGGATGGCTGAACAACTATGCGGATGAAATAGTCAGAGTCATTCAATTGAAGGAAAATGTAGCGCATCGGGACTGGAAGGAACTGGACAAAGCTCCAATCGCTTCGCGTGCCGCTTCGGACAAGGTGGAACCTTTGATTAAGGTGACTTGGAACCAAAGCGGTTCGTACAGTAAATATTGTCCGTCGGACGATGCCGGAAGAGCGGTCGTAGGATGTGTGGCTGTTGCCATGGCCCAGGCGATGAGTGTGGCCCAATGGCCGGAAAAACCCAACGGTTCTTATAGCTATGCTTCCTCCCGATATGGTAATATGTATATCGATTATGACAAGGAGCCGGCTTACGACTGGAATGCTATCTTGACGGGTGCCAACGGAAAGGACGATGTGGCTCGTCTGTTGTGGCATTGCGGTGTGGCCGTGGATATGGATTATGGCCCCGATGGTTCGGGTACTCAAAGTTCGTATATTGCCAAAGCCTTGAAACGTAATTTCGGTTATACGGAATCCGTTACCTTCTATTGGCGTGCGAGCTATTCCGGTGATTGGAAGGAATTGATTGTGAATGAGCTGAAAGCCGGTAGAGCGGTATGCTACAATGGTGCAGACTTGAAGCAAGGCTATGGTCATGCCTTCAATCTGGACGGTTATGACGGTAACAATATGTTCCATGTGAACTGGGGATGGGGCGGACAGAATGACGGCTATTTCCCATTGGATGGTTTGAAGGATGCTACCATGGATATGGACTATACCGATCAGCAAGGTGTCGTTGTGGGTATCCGTCCTCCATCCGACAAACCCAGCGATATTCTTTTGAGCAATATGACGGTTGAAGAGAACCAACCGGCCGGAACTGTGGTCGCTAAGGTGGAAGTGGTGAGCGAAGCTACAAACCCGGAATATGAGTATTCAGTTCGAGGTACCTATAGTGCCATTCTGCATGATTACATCAAGGTTCCGTTTACCATTGAAGGTGATGAGCTGAAAACCACAGAAGAACTGAAGGTAAGCAGTCGCAAGGAATGGACCATCGAAATAACGGCAACCAACAAGGCGAACAAGGGTACTTGTACCAAGACATTTGTCATCAAAGTCCTTAGCGCTTCCGAAGCGGATATTTTGCCGACAACGGGTGTCAGTCTGAAGTACGAGAAGGAAGAAAATGTATTGTCAATTTTGTCCATACATCCGATATCCTATACCATTTATAATGCCAATGAGGAGCCGATAGCGGAAGGAAATCTTGAAGCGCAAGGTGTGAAATATAATTTGGATGAACTGACTACCGAATTTATCAGTATCCATCTGACCAATGTGGTAGGAACAAAAGTGGTTCGTGTGAAACTGAAATAATGGAAATGCGTATGAAAAGGATATTTTTATTGAATCTGATATGCTTTCTGGGAAGTTTGGGCCTGTATGCTCAGTATGCCCCTAATACCCGTTGGCCTTATCTTTTGGAAGAATTTCAGAGCGGTACCATCTATTTTGATGGCAACAAAAAGTCTGAAGCCCAATTGAACATTCATTTGTGGGCCAATACCTTGCATTATATCCATTCGGACGGACGTATCTTTGAAAGTACCGATAAAGACATTATCCGGGTGGAAATAGGCGACAAGGCTTATTTGTTTGCTGGCAGACAATTGATGGAACTGATAGGTGAAAGCAATGGAAACGTACTGCTGAAGTTGTCGAAAGCGGATTTTGATTCCATGCAAGAAGGAACCGGTGCTTATGGCGCCAGTCTGAACAGCTCAGCCAAGATGGACTTGACCTCTCTGGACTTGGGTGGGATGGACAAACCTGAACTGGCCAAGATGCAGGCTGAAAAGAATGACGGTCGTGAAATTCCGATGCTGACACAATATTACTTTATTGTAGAAGGTAGGATTGTGGAAGCCAGCAAGAAACAAGTCGCCGGCTTGTTGGGTGAAGAACGTGCCCAATCCTGGAAATCGTTCCAGAAAGAACATAAAATCAAGTGGAAGAAAGAAGACAGTTTGTTGAAAGTCCTTGAATTCCTGACTCAAAAATAAGTACTATGGAAGCAAAATATTTGAAGATTATAGGTTTGTGTCTGCCGCTTTTCCTGACAGCTTGCGGTGGAAGTGGTGAGGACAAGATTGAAGTTCCTGAAGAACCGAAAGCGTCATTGAGTATCAGTACAACCATTCAAACGAGAGCGGTCGTCACTGAGTTCTCTTCGGGTGACAAGATGAATCTGTTTGTGAAGAATACGAACACAGTCAGCTCTGAAGATTATAAGGCCGGTGTGTATGCTTCTTATAGCGGAAGTTCCTGGGCGGTGTCTCCTGATGTAGAAGTACAATCGGATGTTTATGTCTTTGCTTCTTATCCTTATTCCTCCTCTGCTGATGCACAAGCAGTTGATGTAGCCATCAATCCACAAACGGACTATTTGTATTCCGGTTCGGGCGTGAAGGTTTCCGGTCAATCGCCGAACGCTTCTCTTACCATGAAGCATGCCTTGCCGATGATTGCATTCAATGTAGCAAAGGGCGGTTATACGGGTGCCGGTAAATTGACAGCCATTAAGGTGGAAGGTGCCGGATTGTACGTAACAGGTACGATGAATGTAGCCAATGGAGAAATAACCGGTAAGGAACAAGGCAATTATGAAATCAAGGAACAGAAGGTTGTTGAACCCGACGGATGGACGGAAGACCTTCCGCAGATGTTCTGTCTGCCTTTCAAGTCTGACGGAAGCAAGATCAATGTAACGTTTACGATTGATGGAGAAGATCTGAAGGTCGCTCTTCCTGCTCAGAATGTGGCTGGCGGAATGAAATACTTGTTCCGTATGGTATTGACTCAGAATGGCATCGTAGCTTTGGCCGAACAGACAGAAGTCATTTCATTGAACAAGGATACGGATGCCATGACTGGAGCGACCATCAACGAACTGGGTATCCTGTTTGTCGGTAAGGAAGCCGTACTGCCGGAACTCACCGGTAAGGGTAAGGTTTCCGGAACCGTTACATGGGGAGATGGCACTCAGGCTGCATATGCTTTCCCAATGTCCTATTCGTTTAAGCAGGATGGTGAACACGAGGTTCGTGTCCAGGCTATCGGAGCTACAGCGGTTGAATTTACAGACCTCAGCCAAGTTGAAGAAATTGACTTGAGCGGATTTTAATGAAGCGAACATAAGAAGGAGTGGGTGTGTCGAAATGCACATCCACTTTTTTTTTAGGCACGGATTGCACGGATAAATATGATGTAAACATAGACTAAAAACCGTGTTAATCCGTGTAATCCGCGCCTAAAATATATTTATGACACTCGTTCTTCTTTATGCATCTATGAGAGCTTGAATCTGTTTATTTACAGAATATAGGATGTGAATTGGTAAAATATTCAAATAAACTTGATATTCTGCCTCCTATTTTCACTATATTTGTCGCATATTTAGAAAGTAATGAAAGAATTTGTTATATCAGAAGCCAAGGTTGAGACAGCTGTTCTTGTAGGGTTGATAACGCAAACTCAAGACGAGCGGAAGACCAAAGAATATCTGGACGAGTTGGAATTCCTGGCACATACAGCGGGGGCGCAGGTGGTGAAACGTTTCACCCAAAAACTTCCTTCTGCGCATTCTGTCACTTACGTCGGAAAAGGGAAACTGGAGGAAATCCGTGACTATATCCGAAAAGAAGAGGAAGAAGAACGGGAAGTGGGAATGGTCATTTTCGATGACGAACTTTCGGCCAAGCAGATTCGTAACATAGAGGCTGAACTGAAAGTGAAGATTCTGGACCGTACATCACTGATTCTTGATATATTTGCCATGCGTGCGCAGACAGCCAATGCCAAGACGCAGGTTGAATTGGCGCAATATAAGTATATGTTGCCCCGACTGCAACGTCTTTGGACTCACTTGGAACGACAAGGCGGTGGCTCGGGAGCCGGTGGCGGAAAAGGTTCGGTAGGTCTTCGCGGACCGGGGGAAACCCAGTTGGAAATGGACCGTCGTATTATCTTGAACCGCATGTCGCTTTTGAAGGAACGCTTGGCGGAAATAGACAAGCAGAAGGCTACCCAACGGAAGAACCGCGGCCGTATGATTCGTGTGGCCTTGGTGGGATATACCAATGTGGGCAAGTCGACTTTGATGAACTTGTTGGCCAAAAGTGAAGTCTTTGCTGAAAACAAATTGTTTGCTACGTTGGACACGACTGTCCGTAAGGTAATCATTGAAAACCTTCCTTTCTTGTTGTCCGACACGGTCGGATTTATCCGGAAGCTTCCAACTGATTTGGTGGACTCGTTCAAATCGACTTTGGACGAAGTGCGTGAAGCGGATTTTCTGGTGCATGTGGTAGATATCTCTCATCCTGATTTTGAAGAACAGATTCAGGTGGTAGACAAGACGATTGCTGACTTGGGAGCATCCGGTAAGCCAACAATGATTGTCTTCAATAAAATAGACGCTTATACCTATGTGGAAAAGGCGGCGGATGACTTGACTCCGAAGACCAAAGAAAACATCACATTGGATGAACTGATGAAGACTTGGATGGCCAAGTTGAACGACAATTGTTTCTTTATCTCCGCAAAGGAAAAAACCAACATGGATGAGCTGAAATCCATAATATATAATAAGGTAAGGGAATTGCATGTACAGAAGTATCCATACAATGATTTCCTCTACCAGACCTACGATGAAACAGAAGCCTAAATAATATAGTCATGGAAGAATACAGAAAACTGACCGAGAGTGAAGTACAGCAACTGAAGGAACAGGGCTGCATAGCCGAATGCTGGACGGATATAGAAGTGGCACAGGATTTTACACCTGAATATGTGTTCTATACCCGCTTTTATGGAAAAGTAAGGTTGGGTGTCTTTGAAGGTGAATTTGAACTGGCAGGCGGCATGAAAAAACATGCCGGACTCTATCATACCACCCTGCATAATGTGACGGTGGGTGATGGCTGCTGCATCGAGAATGTGAAGAACTACATCGCTAATTATCATATCGGCAATCATTGCTTCATTGAGAATGTAGACATCCTGTTAGTGGACGGAAGAAGCACTTTCGGTAATGGGGTCGAAGTGTCCGTACTGAATGAAACGGGAGGTCGTGAAGTGATGATGCATGACCGATTGTCGGCTCATCAGGCATATATTATGTCGCTCTATCGTCATCGTCCTGTTTTGATAGATCGTATGAGAGCTATCATCGGAAAGTATGCGGAAGAAAACGCTTCGGACATGGGAACCATCGGCGACCATGTGACGATCGTGGATTCGGGATATATCAAGAACGTGAAGATTGGGGATTATTGCAAGATAGAAGGTGCCGGCCGGTTAAAGAACGGAAGCTTGAACAGTAATCAAGAAGATCCGATACACATCGGATATGGCGTTATCTGTGACGATTTCATTGTATGTAGCGGTTCAAAGGTCGAAGATGGTACGATGCTTACCCGATGCTTTGTGGGACAATCTTGTCATTTGGGGCATAATTATTCCGCATCCGATTCCTTGTTCTTCTGTAATTGTCAGGAAGAGAACGGAGAAGCGTGTGCTATTTTTGCCGGTCCTTTTACGGTCACTCATCATAAGTCGACTTTGCTGATTGCCGGTATGTTCTCATTTATGAATGCGGGCTCCGGTTCCAATCAAAGTAACCATATGTATAAATTAGGTCCTATTCATCAGGGTGTCATGGAACGCGGGGCGAAGACTACTTCAGATTCCTATATCCTCTGGCCGGCAAAGGTGGGCGCCTTCTCGTTGGTTATGGGACGTCATGTCAGCCATTCGGACACTTCGAACCTGCCCTTCTCTTATGTGATTGAACAGCAGAATGATACTTATCTGGTACCCGGGGTAAATCTTCGGAGTGTAGGAACCATTCGTGACGCACAGAAATGGCCTCGACGTGACAAACGTAAAGATTCCCACAAATTGGACCACATCAACTACAACCTGTTGAGTCCTTTTACCATTCAGAAGATGATGAAAGGTTGTAAGGTGCTGAAGGATTTGCGGAAAGTGTCGGGGGAAACTTCCGATGTGTATGCTTATCAGAGTGCCAAGATCAAGAACTCATCGTTGAACAATGGTATCAAATTCTACGAAACAGGGATTCATAAATTCCTCGGCAATTCCATTATCAAACGATTGGAAGAAATTAACTTCAAGAGTGACGAAGAAATCCGTGCTCGTTTGCTCCCGGATACAGAAATCGGAATGGGTGAATGGGTGGACATATCAGGATTGATAGCTCCGAAAAGTGAAATAGACCGGTTGATGAATGACATTGAAGCGGGAGTCTTGAATGGTGTAGAACAGATTTACGAACGTTTTGCTGAAATGCATCGTAATTATTATACCTATGAATGGACTTGGGCATATGACAAAATATTGTCATTCTATCATTTGAATCCGGAAACGATTACGGCTGCTGATGTGATTGCCATCGTAAAACAATGGCAGGAGGCTGTCGTTGGATTGGACAAGATGGTCTATGCCGATGCCAAGAAGGAATTTTCTCTGTCTTCGATGACCGGATTTGGAGCGGATGGCAGCCGTGAGGAGATGAAGCAGGACTTTGAGCAAGTTCGTGGGGTGTTTGAAAGTAATCCGTTCGTGAAAGAGGTGCTGAACCATATCGAACGGAAAACAGCCTTGGGCAATGAACTGATAGAACGTCTTTCTCCTTTGGTGTAAAAGGCGGTTCAATTCCAAGTATAGAAATGCGGAAAAGTGGAGATAAACTCCTGACTTTTCCGCATTTTTCTTGTGGCTGATAACCGTCATTACGAAGGCTGATTGAAGGGGCTGACCAGCATAGTAATATGCTCCGAGCAGGATATTACTATGCTCCGACCAAGAGCGTACTTTCCTCCGAGCAGGAACGGCCGCTCCTGGTGACCAGCACAGGCTTTTCCTGGTCCCTTGTTTCCTTATTCTTGAACGACAGGTAAAAGAAGTCTTGTCGCTGCTCCTTCCTGATGATAGATCCGGATGCTTTGTTTCATCTCAAAATCTTTTTCCGTGCAATGATAAGTGTCAATGAACTTCTGTGGGTTGCGGTCGATGATGGGGAACCAGGAACTCTGAATCTGAATCATCAGCCGGTGTCCCGGGAGGAATGAATGGGCCACATCATATAGCGTATAGTCCACTGAAGTTATCTGATTGGGGGTGAAGGCTTGCGGATTGTCAAAACCGGTGCGGTAACGGCCGCGGAACAGTTCACCTCGTACCAATTGTTGGTATCCACTCATAGGATAACCGGCGTTGCCTAAATATTCGGTTGCTTCTTTGGGGTAGCGGAAATTTTCAGGATAAACGTCGATTACTTTTACCATAAAGTCTGCATCGGTACTACTGATTGCGGTTTTCAATTCCACTTCGATAGGTCCGGCCAGTGTCAGCGTGTCGGTTAGCGGGGCTGTTACAAAAGTGATGACATCGGGACGTGCGGTTGCAAACCGTTGGTCGTCTATCATGAATTCTTTGGTTCGATAGGTCGTAGGCAGTGCGGTGTAGGATACCGGATGGCTCATGTCCGAAATGTATTCCGTATAGGAATCTTTTTCCGTAGGAATTGAGGTAGAAACGCTTCCGTCTCCATGGATGTAGTAGGGGGTTGGTTCCATTTTTAGGGAAGGCCATTCGTCTGAAAACTCCCATTCATTTTTCCCTGAATAGAAAATGTTGACCTTATTCTGCGGCTTTTCACCTTTGCCTTCCAAATAATAGCTGAAGAACGGATATTGGATATGGTCCATGTAATAGGCTGCACTGTTGTTTCCAAAGTAGACATTGCCGAATCCTTGAAAGTTACGGCGTGTCCAGGCTCCGTGCCACCATGGACCGAATGCCAGATACAGTTCGGTTTCGGGTGATTGTTCCTTGATGGCTCTATAGAGTCCCCAGGCGCCGTAGCAGTCTTCTGAATCGTAGGTTCCCCCTACTACCAGTATGGCAGGCTGAAGATGATAGCAGGTAGTACGTGCATCACGTTCCTGCCAGAAAGCATCAAAGTTCGGGTGATTCTTGATGTTGTTCCACATGGTTTCTGTGGTATCCTGTACCAAGTCGTCTGCATTCTTGAAAGTTCCGAGTGCCAGAAAGTCGGTATATACGTCGTTCTTGACGATTTGTTTCATCACTCCTTTCCCGATATTCCGACCTTCGAGTGCCGGGAGGAAATTGGTGGTTTGAAGGAAAGTGAATGCTCCGTTATGATGCCGGTCATCTCCTCTGAACCAGTCCGTTACCGGTGCTTGAGAGGATACGGCTTTTAAGGCAGGATGGTTGCATGATGCGCTCATAGTCGCATAGAAACCTTCGTAACTGATACCCCATGTCCCGACCCTTCCATTGTTGTGCGTGTGTTTCAACAACCAGTCGATGGTGTCATAAGTGTCGGTTGCCTCGTCTATGTTCTTTTTGTCTTTCTTACCTTTCTTTTGTTTGTTGAGCGGGCGTACTTGTACGAATTCGCCTTCGCTTTTGTATCGTCCCCTTACGTCTTGAAATACAAGAATATATCCGGCATCAACGTATGTCTTGAGGAAACCTTTCAGATAGTTATCAAATGATTCCCCATAGGGCTCGCAAGAATATGGCGTACGCATCATCAATATGGGATGCTCTTCAACATTCTTCTTAGGCTCATATACAGCGGTGTATAACTTGACTCCATCGCGCATCGGAATCATGACTTCGCGTTTCGTGTAGAAGTCGGTGATGCTGTCCGGATGAATAGTCTGGGCGGCCATTTGGAATATGGCTAAAAATGAAAGTAAGCAAAAAAACGTTGTATGTTTCATCATAGAAAAGAATGAGGATAATTTTATTAAAAATCGCCCGCAAAGGTACGAAAAATCCGATAATAGTTATTACCTTTGTCTACATTCGATAAAACAATTAACAACTTAAATAACATCATAATTATGGCAAATCCAGAATTCCACTATCAGCCGATGTTTGATTTGGGTCCTGACAAGACCGAATACTATTTGCTGACCAAGGACTATGTATCAGTAAGTGAGTTTGAAGGTAAACCTATCTTGAAGATTGAAAAGGAAGGTTTGACTGCGATGGCTAACGCTGCTTTCCGCGATGTATCTTTCTTGCTCCGTCGTGCACACAACGAACAGGTTGCCAAGATTTTGAGCGACCCGGAAGCTAGTGATAACGATAAGTATGTTGCTTTGACATTCCTTCGCAATGCCGAAGTATCTGCCAAGGGTAAGTTGCCTTTGTGTCAGGATACCGGTACTGCCATCATTCATGGGGAAAAGGGACAGCATGTTTGGACCGGCTACTGTGATGAAGAAGCTTTGTCACTCGGTGTTTATAAGACTTATACCGAAGAAAACCTCCGCTATTCTCAGAATGCTCCGCTCACTATGTACGATGAAGTGAACACCAAGTGCAACCTTCCGGCTCAGATTGATATTGAAGCTACTGAAGGTATGGAATACAAGTTCCTCTGCGTGACTAAGGGTGGTGGTTCGGCCAACAAGACTTATTTGTATCAAGAAACCAAGGCAGTATTGAATCCGGCTACATTGGTTCCGTTCATGATTGAAAAGATGAAGTCACTCGGTACAGCTGCTTGTCCTCCGTATCACATTGCATTCGTTATCGGTGGTACTTCTGCCGAAAAGAACTTGCTCACCGTGAAGTTGGCTTCTACTCACTATTACGATGAATTGCCTACTACCGGTAATGAATACGGTCGTGCATTCCGCGATGTAGAACTCGAAAAGCAAGTATTGGAAGAAGCTCACAAGATTGGTCTCGGTGCCCAGTTCGGCGGTAAGTATATGGCTCACGACGTCCGCATCATCCGCTTGCCACGTCACGGTGCTTCTTGCCCGATTGGTCTCGGCGTATCTTGCTCGGCCGACCGTAACATCAAGTGTAAGATTAACAAGGATGGTATCTGGATTGAAAAGATGGACGACAAACCGGGTGAATTGATTCCGGCTGAACTCCGCGAAGCAGGTGAAGGCGATGCTGTAAAGATTAACTTGAACCAACCGATGGCAGACATCTTGAAGGAATTGACCAAGTATCCGGTGGCTACCCGTTTGTCATTGAACGGTACCATCATCGTAGGTCGTGACATCGCTCATGCCAAACTTAAAGAACGTATTGATAACGGTGAAGACTTGCCACAATACATCAAGGATCATCCTATCTACTACGCAGGTCCTGCCAAGACTCCTGCCGGTATGGCTTGTGGTTCTATGGGCCCGACAACAGCTGGTCGTATGGACTCTTACGTTGACTTGTTCCAAAGCCACGGCGGTAGTATGATTATGTTGGCCAAGGGTAACCGTAGCCAGCAAGTAACCGATGCTTGTCAGAAGCATGGCGGTTTCTACCTCGGCTCTATTGGTGGTCCGGCAGCTATCTTGGCTCAGAACAACATCAAGAGCATCGAGTGTGTGGAATATCCGGAACTTGGTATGGAAGCCATCTGGAAGATTGAAGTGGAAGACTTCCCGGCATTCATCTTGGTAGATGACAAGGGCAATGACTTCTTCAAACAATTGAAACCTCGTTGCAGTTGCAAGTAAATGTATAAAATAAACACATAGCGAAAAAGTAAATTTGGGCAAAGCGTAGCGAATTGGCTGAAACAGCGTTCGTTACGCTTTGTTTTTCTATGGGGCAGAGCCAACGGAAAGCCAGTGCGAAGCCAAACGGCGCAAGAGTTCAGTTACCACCTCATTACTCCCGTAACGGGTGCGGATTTCTTGCTAAAAGGTTCTTTTTCTGCGATTTGCGTAGATTTGCATAGCAGTCGGTAACTCACTGTAACTTAATTTTGTAACCAAAAAAGGAGTGAGTTATGCGTAGTACATTCAAGGTTCTATTTTACGTGAAGAAAGGCAGCGAGAAGCCCAACGGCAACCTGCCTTTGATGTGCCGTATCACAGTGGACGGCGAGATTAAACAGTTCAGTTGCAAGATGGACGTTCCCCCACGCTTGTGGGACGTGAAGAACAACCGTGCTTCGGGCAAGAGCATCGAAGCGCAGAAAATCAACCTTGCGGTAGATAAAATCCGTGTGGAGGTAAACCGCCGCTATCAAGAACTGATGCAGACGGACGGTTATGTTACCGCCGCCAAACTCAAAGACGCCTATCTCGGTATCGGCGTCAAGCAGGAAACCTTGTTGAAGCTGTTCGAGCAGCACAACGCCGAGTTTGAGAAGAAAGTCGGGCACAGCAGGGCGCAAGGTACATTTACCCGTTATCGGACGGTCTGCAACCATATTCGGGAATTTCTGCCCCATACTTACAAGCGTGAGGACATTCCCTTAAAGGAACTCAACCTTACTTTCATCAACGACTTCGAGTATTTCCTCAGAACGGAGAAGAAATGCCGCACCAATACCGTTTGGGGCTACATGATTGTGTTGAAACACATCGTTTCCATAGCGAGGAATGACGGACGTTTGCCGTTCAACCCCTTTGCGGGATATATCAACTCTCCCGAAAGCGTGGACAGGGGCTACCTCACCCAAACGGAGATACAAACGCTCATGGACGCACCGATGAAGAACGCCGCCCATGAACTTGTACGGGACTTGTTCGTCTTTTCGGTGTTCACGGGTTTGGCGTATTCCGATGTGAAGAACCTCACCACCGACCGCCTGCAAACATTCTTCGACGGCAATCTGTGGATAATCACCCGAAGAAAGAAAACCAACACCGAATCGAATATCCGTCTGTTGGACGTTCCCAAACGCATCATAGAGAAATACAAGGGGCTGGCAAGGGACGGCCATGTGTTCCCCGTTCCGAGCAACGGAAGTTGCAACAAGATACTGAAAGGGATAGGCAGACAATGCGGCTTCAAGGTGCGGCTGACCTACCATGTGGCAAGGCACACGAACGCCACGACCGTGCTTTTATCGCACGGCGTACCCATCGAAACTGTGAGCCGCCTTTTGGGGCACACGAACATAAAAACCACCCAGATTTACGCCAAAATCACTGCCCAGAAGATAAGCCAAGACATGGAAACCTTGTCGCACAAGTTGGAGGACATGGAAAAGAGTATTTGCCGAGCCATTTAAAACCTTAAAAACAGAACAGCGATGAAAGAAGAAAGAAACATCATCACGATAGACAAATACGGCAGTATCTCTTTGCCGACCGACATAGGTGCAACCGCCATGACCGAGTGGGAAATCTGCGAACTGTTCGGGGTTATCGCCCCGACGGTTCGGGCAGGGATAAAGGCACTTTGCAAGAGCGGAGTTTTGAGAGAGTACGACATAAAACGCACTGTCCGCATATCAGACGAATACAGTGCGGAGGTTTACAACCTCGAAACGATAGCCGCCCTCGCTTTCCGTGTGGAATCGTTCGGGGCGGCGAAAGTCCGCAAAGCATTGTTGGATAGGATTATGCACGGGCGAAAAGAAAAAACGACGGTGTTCGTGTCTGTCGTTACCGACACCGAGCCGCCGATGGATGGCGTAACGGTCAGTCGGTCGGGGTATCAGTCCGTAATACAGTCATACGGTCATACATTCATACGGTCATACCGTCACACGGACGGAAAGGGGGCGTTTCCCGACCGCAGGCAAGCGGAGCAATCATTTCCGTTTACAAAGGCAAAGCAAGCACGGGGCTTTCCGTCGGCTTCAAGGTCAGGCGGCTGCGCCGTCAGGGGAACAATCTCCACCCTCATTCTTCGGGTAGTATTCTTCCCCTGAACCTTGCATCCGACCACCCCGTGCAAAAGAGCCTTTGAAAACGGAAACGACCGCCCCGCCACCCACCGACCGAAAGGGGAAAAATAATAAGGTGGGGTTATACGGGTAAGCAGGCGACAGGGACAGCCACAGCCGAAAGGCAGACGGATAGACAGACGGCACGCCGCAAGGTATTTACGAAGAAAATACCATAGCTTATTAGGGAATTTTCCGAGCCGCAATACTCCGTATCGCTGAAAATTCCCCAATAAGGCAAGGGGCAAGCCCCTCTGCACACCCCATCGGGGACGGCATTTGCCGCACCCGAAGATACAAAAATCATTGTTCCACAAGCTAAAAAAAGAAAGGAAAAATATATGGGTTTCGTAGTTTTACACATGGAAAAGGCGCACGGCAGCGACAGCGGAACGACCGTCCATATCGAGCGTTTCATCATACCGAAGAACGCCGACCCTACACGCACGCACCTAAACCGCAGGCTCATCGAATACCCCGACGGGGTGAAAGACCGTTCGGCGGCTGTTCAGAGGAGACTGGAAGAAGCGGGGCTGACACGCAAAATCGGCAGCAACCAAGTACGGGCAATCCGCATCAACGTGTCGGGAACGCACGAGGATATGGAGCGCATCGAACGGGAGGGCAGGTTGGACGAGTGGTGCGCCGACAATCTGAAATACTTCGCCGACACGTTTGGAAAGGAGAACATCGTGGCGGCTCACCTGCACAGGGACGAGGAAACGCCGCACATACACGTTACACTCGTCCCCATCGTCAAGGGAGAGCGCAAGCGCAGGAAACGGGAGGAGCAGACGAAGAAGCGATACCGCAAGAAGCCGACCGACACCGTAAGGCTATGCGCCGATGATATTATGACACGGCTGAAATTGAAGTCTTACCAAGATACCTATGCCGAAGCGATGGCGAAATACGGGCTGCAAAGGGGCATAGACGGCTCGAAGGCTCGCCACAAGTCCACGCAGCAGTATTATCGGGACATACAGAAACTCGCCGACAGTCTTAAAGCGGAAGTGGTGGACTTGCAGCAGCAGAAAGAAACGGCGCAGGAGGAACTAAGGCAGGCGAAAAAAGAGATACAGACCGAGAAGCTGAAAGGGGCGGCAACCGCTGCAGCCGCCAACATCGCCGAGAGTGTCGGTTCTTTTTTCGGCAGCAACAAGGTCAAGACATTGGAAAGGGAGAACACCGCCCTGCATAGAGAGATAGCCGACCACGAGGAAACGATAGAGGCACTGCAAGACAAGATACAGGCCATGCAGACCGACCATAACCGACAACTGTCGGATATGCAGCAGAAGCACCGAAAGGAAATGGCGGACAAGGAAACGAAGCACAAGGAGGAAATATCGTTTCTGAAAACGGTAATCGCAAAGGCGGCGGCATGGTTTCCCTACCTGCGTGAAATGCTCCGTATCGAAAACCTATGCCGCCTTGTGGGGTTCGATGAAAGGCAGACCGCAACGCTCGTCAGCGGCAAGCCGTTGGAGTATGCAGGGGAACTCTATTCGGAGGAACACAAGCGGAAATTCACGACCGAAAGGGCTGGTTTCCAAGTACTGAAAGACCCCACGGACAAAACGAAGTTAGTCCTTGCCATCGACCGAAAACCCATTGCCGAGTGGTTCAAGGAGCAATTCGAGAAGTTAAGGCAGAACATACGCCAACAAAAAAAACATATATTCAAGTTGTAAATGTCTTATACTATTGATAATATATAGTTAGTTATGTCATTTCAGGAAAATGATTTCTAAATCATGGTATCCAATCGATTTTATAGATTGTTATATTTTTTAGTCATTGGATATTCAAAATATTCCGTTATCTTTGCAGTGGGGAAATAATCGATTCGGTTATTTTTAATGGACAAGATATGGATAAGCTATTGAAATTAAAAAAAGAAAAGCAGGATAAGATTATAAATGCCGCACTTGCATGCTTTGCAAGACATGGATACGAAAAGGCATCCATCAATGACATTGCCGTGGCAGCCGGCATATCGAAGGCTTCCATGTTTCAATATTTCGGCTGTAAAAAGGCTCTGTATGAGTATCTGCTGAAATATTGCTCATCTCAAATGTCCGATACATATAACCGTTGCTCATTGGATATTAATGTCGATTTTTTCGACAGAGTTATGGAAGCGAGCGTCATGAAAATAAATAATCTCAAACTTCATCCGCACATAGCCTCATTCATTGCCGGAGCGCTTGCCGAACAGGCAGCCGATGTAAAGGATACTATCGGGAGCATGGTTGGCAACGGCAAGATAAAAGCCATGCAAATGGTATTGGATAAAACCGATGCGGATAAATTCAGGCATCCTGAAGATATTGACCGGATAATGGACACAATCATGCTGCTCGGCGAAGGGATGGCATTCCGTCTCGAAAACGATAAGGATACCGACTATGACCGCATCATGGCAGAATTCGAGGATTTGCTGAGAATGTTGAAACGCAATTTTTATAAGGAGGAATATTTATGAGCGACACGGTTATTTCATTGACGAACCTTACAAAATCCTACGGCATGCACCGTGGTATCGACGATGTGGGTTTTACCGTAAAACAAGGCGAGATATTCGGATTCATAGGTCCGAACGGAGCAGGCAAGACCACTACTATCCGTATCATGATGGGACTCTTGAAACCCGATGCGGGCAAAGCGGCTATCTTTGGGATGGATTGCAACAGGGAAGCGGCTGTAATTGCGAAATCGGTGGGTTATCTCCCGTCTGAAAACAGCTATTACAATACGTTGAGAGTAAAGGATATGTTGGAGTATACCGCAGATTTATACGGAAAGGAGTGCGGTAAACGGATAAAGGAACTTTCCGGACTGCTGAATCTCGACCTATCGAAAAAAATCAAGGAATTGTCTCTCGGCAACAAAAAGAAGGTGGGAATCGTGTCGGCTCTTATCACCGAGCCGCAACTGTTGATTCTGGATGAACCGACCAGCGGACTCGACCCCTTGATGCAGCAGACATTCTACAACATTCTGTCGGAGGAGAACCGGAAGCGGGGAATGACCATTTTCTTTTCGTCGCATGTATTGACCGAGGTACAAAGGCTATGTAACAGGGTCGCCATTTTGAAAGAGGGCAGGTTGCTCGGCATTCAATCGATGAAGGAGTTAAGGGAAAACGGTTATAAAAAAGTTACGCTGATGGCAAAAGATACCGTTCCCGAAGGCTTGTTTGCAACCGCAGGCATAAAAAACTATGTCGAGAATCAAGCGGGGAATTCCGTTTCTTTCATGTATAGCGGAGAGGTAGTGAACCTCATTGAGAAACTGCGGATGATTCCATTGGAGGATGTCTTTATCGAAGAACCCTCTTTGGAAGAAATTTTCATGCACTATTACGAGTAAAAGGAGGTTGCCATGACTGTTTTTCGGTATGAATGGAAAAAGAATTTCAGATACATTGTCTGCTGGACACTTGCTGTCGGGCTGCTGATTCTGTGCATGACTCCGGCTTACTATGGGGCGTTGGATTCTGTCGGCTCCCTCTCAAAGATTTATGAAAACAGCGAGTTCTTCGACAGTTTGGGGATGACGGCGGACTTGTTTCAAGAACCCTTGGGTATGTACGCATTCCTCAACGTGTTCTTTTCAATGGCAATCGGGATATTCGGCATGCACTTCGGACTCTCCTTGTACACAAAGGAATGTACCGAAGGCACGGCTGAATACCTGATGACAAAGCCGATAGGACGCCTGCGCATATTCCGGGAAAAAAATCTTTGCATGCTCGGCGGGATAATGCTTGCCGGAACTGTATATGTGCTGTCGTCTTATGCGACTTTGTCCCTGATGGGTATTGAATGCTCCGAAAGATTCCTGCCGGTGGCATTGTCTTTTGTGTTGATTGCCCTGTTTTTCGGAATACTCGGAGTATGGGTCGGGGTATATAAGCCCGCCATACAATCACCGCTCGTGGTTGCCGGGCTTACCGTCTTCACGGCATACTGCCTGACAAGCTTTTCCCGCATAGCCGGTGTTCCGCTGATAGACTTCCTTTCGCCGTTTTCGTTTTTTGAAGTCGGACATATATTTTCGGAAGGAGGCTATCCACTGGAATATATCGTGTGGTATGTATTGTTTGTGGCGGTTCTGTATCTTTCTGCCGCCAGAAGATTCAAAAGCAAGGATGTAACGTTTATAGCATAAGGAAATTAAAAAATGAAAGCACTGGTAAAGAATGAACTGAGACAGACAAAGGGTATGTTAGCGATATGGCTCTCCTTGGAACTCATGCTGATAGCGTTTGCCTATTTTGAGTACCTCTCACTGGAAGGTTCGCTGGAAGAGTTGACGCATGCTGCGGCTCTTTTTCCCGACTTTTTGAAAATCATGTTCGGGGTTGGCGACAACATCGCTTCACCAATAGGATGGTACAGTTGCATTTATTACTGGACAGGCTTGCTGGCATTCCCTTATGCCGCCTATTTGGGAAGCAGTTGCATGACTAAGGAATTGAAGCAGGGGACATCCGAATATCTGTTTACCAAACCTGTCTGCCGCAGGGATATCGTATTGTCGAAAGTCATTGCAGGCATTTTCAATATGCTGGTCTTTTCGGCGTTCTGCGGCGTATGCAATTATTTCATGTCCATACTTCCGTTGGGGGAATTGGGTCAGACCGATGTTCCTTTCTCTACAACCGCCGGTATGTTCCTGACCCAATCCACTTTGTTTGCCCTGTCTTTTGCCGTTTCGGGCATTACCCGTACCTATAAATCGGCAACACGCTATTCCACATTGTTATTCCTGTTGTTTTATGTGTTATATATGATAGCCGCTTATACAAAAATCGGAATGCTGCGTTTTCTGACACCTCTTCAGTTTTTCGAAGTCGGTTCCGTGATAAGCGACGGATTGCAAATTCCGTTTTTATTGCTCTCCATTGCTATTATTACCATTTCCATTTTAATCGGGAACAGGGCTTGGAAAACAAAGGAACTTTAATAGGAAATCCATCTTTGAATTCATAAAAATAGCAACAACAATGACTCCGAAAGAAATACTTGTGCAATGGATTGATTGCTTCAATGCCTCTGATGCGAAAGGCATTGTGGAACTGTACGCCGAAAATGCTGTGAATCATCAGGTAGCCAACGCTCCCGTTGTTGGAAAAACCGCTATTTACGAAATGTTTGAGAATGAATTTGCGACAGCAAAAATGGTTTGTATCGTCGAAAATATGTTTGAAGACGGAGAATGGGCTATAATGGAATGGAGAGACCCTCTCGGACTTCGTGGATGCGGTTTCTTTCGTATTCAAAACGATAAAATTATTTTCCAAAGAGGATATTGGGATAAATTGAGTTTTTTGAAACAGCATGGATTGCCAATTGAGTAGTCTTCAATTTATAAGTACGGTGAAAAATTCGATAACTTCTTAGAGATATATTCAAAAGAAGTTGTATCTTTGTATTCAGAAAGAGTTATTTGACAGCATAGCACCGCAAATCGCTGAAATTCGCACGGTTGCTAACTCGTTACCACTACTTCTCAAATAATTCGCTAAAAGTTTATTCCTCAATCGGTTAAGTCAAACCGATGAAAATCTAAAATAAAAAGTGGATGTGTCGAAATACGCATCCACTTATTTTTTAGGCGCGGATTACACGGATTGCACGGATAGAGTAGATGTAAACATACACTAAAAACCGTGTTAATCCGTGTAATCCGTGCCTAAATTATAATAAGACACACTCTCTTTCTATTATTCCAATAATTGTTTGGCTGCTAATACCAAAAACATGTAGTGGGATGAACCACCTCCCAATACATATTCGGTTTGTTGCCATAAGAAGGGGAATGTGAGCAGTTCCGGAAAATCAGGGCGGATAAGGGCAGTTCCTGAAATGACACCACCAGGAATATATGACCAGTCAGCACGGTTCAAGCCATAACCAACTGTAGCTGATTGCGCACCTACACCTGAAGCGAATGAAGCCTGGTTGATGCCCGGATGACAACCCAAAACAAAGTTCAATGCATTGAAGATAGGTGAAACTGAGAATATTTCAGGATAAGCGGATACCAAGAAATAGTGACGGTAGCCAAATCCTTGAATGTCCCAACCGGCACCCCAAATGTGTGGACGATAAGGTACACCGTAAGGTGTAGCCTTCACTTGTTCTTGCAGGGCAGTTTCTACACCGGTCAATGCAGCACGGAATGCCTTGGTGAAGTTGCGTGCTTTCTTGCCTTTCATCTGTTCGATTTGTTTTGCAACTCGGGCGGTATACCAAGCGGTTTGATTGATACCTCTGACAATCAGTTCCTGATTGTCGAACAGGAAGTTCAGATAGGCTTCTTCACCGGTTGTGAGGTAGAGTTCTACTGCAGCCTGTACCTTTGTGGACATTCCCCAAGGGTTGTCAATCTTTGTGTTTTCGAATATCTCACGGGAGATGTTGAGACAGTGTACACTGAGAGTGTCATTGAATCCTTTCAGAACGCGTGATGTAGCAGCCAATTGGGCGGCAGTACTCATTTCGCGTCCCGGATTGTCTTCTGTATAAATCCAACGGTCGTCGGCGTTTCCTTTCTGACCGTCAGTCATGGCTGCCGCATCGCCCAACAAAACATATTGACGGAGTCCGTTACAGATGATACCTCTATAAAGACGTCCTAAAGCCAAGTATGAGTTGACTACGCTGAGTGCTCCGTTTTCTACCTGTTGCAACAAGTCGTTCTTTCCGTCCGGTTGGTGGATTTCTGTGATTCGGTTGATTTGGTCGATGGAAGTGACATCCAATTCAGGTTTGAACGCTTCGTAAGCCAATGCCAGAATGTAACATTCACCGGCTTGTGATTCGATACGAAGGTCAAAGTCGCCTGCATCGTGCCATCCGCCGATGTTCACTCCTTCAACCAATTCACCCGGTTTGTACTTTGAAAGTCCTTCCTTCTGGTCGTAACCGTCGATGTGATTGAAAGCATGTGCCATCTGGGCGTCGTCCATATGGCAAGCACCGTGCCATACACGATACTTTTCGTTTACACGCATGTGGCACATCTGTACAGGCAGGAAGTATTCCAATACCGGTTGCCATACGCCACGGTCGTATACTTCTTTGTCGATACGGAAGATGGGTGAAACGGAATCGCCGTATTTGATTTGGTACAATCCGGATTCTGTAACCCCAGTGAAGTCAACTTTCAAGTAATTGTAACGAAGGAATTTACCCCATTCAGACGGTACTATGTCTTGTACTACCTTGCTTTCATTAGCATTGATGCGAATCAATTGTGCTTCGGGACGCTTTTCGTCGCGGATATCCAGTTCGATGATAGCTTCCTTTATTTGATTGGGGTGGTAGCCGATTTGTGAAGTTTGAATAACAGGGCTGTATATCCAATCATTGACAATGTTGGGGGTAATAATCCATTTTACGGCATTCTTTGTTACACCGGCCTGAATATTACTGCGCAATACAAACCAACCATTATTATGATTCATACGTCCATCGTACAGTTGCAGGTCACCGCTCAGCGACTCGATGGTGAGTTTGCTATAGGGATCATCCGGGCGTGAAGTGAATTTCTTGCCTATTGCATAGGGTTCACTGATAATGTCATCGGCAACAATTGGACTGTATCCTTCTCCAATCAGATGTTTCATGTTAGCCAACGGACTTTTACCATTATGGTAGTCACCGGGGTGGAGGTGATTGGGCGTTGTGGTCATTAAAGGCGAATTAGGCTGTTGGGGATAGATACCACTCTTTTCGTCCATAATCCAAGGCTTGCCAAATAAAGAGCCGGGGAAGAATTCCAAGTTGAAGCCTACCTTACCCAAAAAGTGTTCAGGAATAGGACGGTCCAAATCTACGGTAACTTCGATTTGCTTTCCTTTGGGCTCTACCTTAACCGTATAGACTAAATTCAAATCCGGATAAATCATAGGATTGAAGCCGGTAAGGTGTCTTGATGAGTCGGGATAGCACATTGTTGCAATGATGGAGTTCCCTTCAACCTTTCTATTCAATTGTTTGGGGACAGGTTGCCATTGTCCCGGTGTCGCTTCCAGACGAATATCTCCATTGGTTGCTACTCGGTGTCCGTTCATAATGATACATACACCTCCTTGATGACCTTCAGGATAAATGTCATCGAAGGCCATGACGTCTACGCCTTGGCTTTTGAAGTATCCCGATGAGGTCAGTTGAAAATCTTGTGCAGATGTTTCTGCTGCAAATAGCATGCTAATAGCAGCTGTTAATACAATCAGTTTGTGTTTCATAGTAGATATAATTTAATGATTGAAGTTTATTTCAGGTAGTCAAAGATTCTGCCACTCAGTTGCAGTAATGAAATCTCACATAACTTGGTGTCGTATTCAGCCGCTAAAATACGTTCTTCAGCGTCCAACAGACTTTTTTGTGCTTCGCGCATTTCAATCCCCGAGAGATTACCTAACATGTACCTTTCACTGGCTATTTCATGATTCTCGATGGCAGCTGTCAGATTCTCTCTTTCCAGTTTCAGCATACTGAGATTGTTCTGATAGGCTTGCCATAAAGTACTCAAATCAGCTTGTAATGCTTGTTTTAGTTCTTCTTGGCGGAGACGGGCATTTTCAATGGCAATGCGTGCATTCCGATTTTCTCGCTTTCGGTTGCCGTCGAACAAGTTGATGCCTAAGGTGACTCCTACATTCAAACCTTTGTTGTGTCGTTGTGAAGTCGCCGCGACATCGTATTTGTTCATGGTGTAGGAATAACCGCTATTTAATTTTAAATAGGGGTAGTTACGCGACTTGACGGTCTTCAGTTCCAAATCGGCCAAGACTTTGTTATGTTCGGAATTTAACAAGGAAGCATTGTTCTCAAGTGTCGATTGCCATAACTGCTCGTATGAAAGTAGGGTGTTCAGTTCAATGATTGAGTCACTTACATGAATCGGCAGGTTCATGTCCGAATTGGCCATCAGTTCGTTTAAACGAATTCTGGAGGTCTCTACAGATTCTTGTTGCTTCATGTGCTGGGCGCGGTCAGCATTGAAATCTACCCGTGCTTGTTGCAAGTCCAGTCGCGAGAAATTACCAACCAAGTAACGTTCCTCCACAATGCGTAACCGTTCCTTGGAAAGGGACATGGCATAGAGAAAGTTCTTCAGTCTGATTTGTTGTCGGATATAGTTATAATACTCGGAGGTAAGCTCTGCAATGAAGTCTTCTATGGCTATTCGTGTCATGGTTTCTCCTTGTTTCTCCAACTCTTTCAACCGTTGGTAGTTGGCTTGTATCCTGAAACCGTCAAAGAGAGTCCAATTAAGATTGATACCGGCATTGAATGTCTGGTCAAAAACACCGGTTGTCTTGTTTTTTTCTCCCGTTTCCCTTGTGGTCGTTTCTGTGTCATTAAGACTTCCACTATATCCGGCCGAGAGATCCAATGTCGGTAAATAGCCGGCATTGGCAATGGTGGCATTGTTCTTGCTGATTTGTTCTTCATTGCGCACCATACGGATATCGTAGTTCTGTTCCAAGCCTATCTCTATGCAAGATTTCAGGGAATATGGTTGCTGGGCAGACAGAGTGTTTGCTCCTATAAAGCAGGCTACTATGAGAATTCTTTTCATGCGGTTTCTTTCTTGATTCGGTTTGACGAAATATAAGTATAAACAGCCGGTACGATGAACATGGTGAGCAAAGTCGAAATTAACATTCCGCCTACTACCGATACCCCCATGGCAATGCGACCGTTAGCACCTTCACCACTGGCGAATGCTAAAGGAAGAAGCCCCAGAATGGTGGATACACTGGTCATCAGAATCGGACGAAGACGTTGGATGGCGGCTTCGCGGATAGCAGTTCCTTTATCGATACCATTATCTTGTTTTTGATTGGCGAACTCTACGATTAGGATACCATTCTTGGCTACCAACCCAATGAGCATGATGATGCCAATCTGACTATAGATGTTCATGGTTTGTCCGGTAAATTGCATAAATATCAATGCTCCTCCAACGGCTAAAGGGACTGTCAACATGATGATGAGTGGATCCTTGAAGCTTTCGAATTGGGCGGCCAATATCAAGTAGATAAGTACGAGAGCCAAAACAAAGGCAAACATCAGGCTGGATGAACTTTCACGATATTCTTTCGATTCCCCACTTAATGCAGTACGGAAGGTGTCGTCCAATACTTCTGATGCAATTTTGTCCATTTCATCCAAGCCTTCACCGATTGTCTTGCCATCAGCCAAACCTGCTGATACGGTTGCAGCAACAAATCGATTGTAACGATAGAGCTGTGGTGGTGCAATACCCTCTTGGAGTTCTACCAAATTGTCCATTTGAATCATTTCGCCGTCATTGCTCCGGATATAAATGGATTTTAAGTCAATAGGCCCATTGCGTTGCTGGCGATTGATTTCTCCAAGAATTTCGTATTGCTTGCCATTCATGTAGAAGTAGCCCATGCGTTGGCCGCTCAAGCCATATTGCAATGTCTGGGCAATGTCACGCGTGCTTACCCCCATGACGTTGGCCTTCTCCCGATTGATGGCGATTCTTGCTTCAGGTTTGCTGAATTTCAGGTTGACGTCTGCCATTTGGAAAGTGGGGTTCTCATAGACTTTTGCCATAAAGACCGGTAGCACTTTCTGAAGTTTTTCAATATTGGTCGCTTGGATAACGTATTGTATAGGCATCCCTCCCCGTCGCCCTCCGAAAGTACTTTGCTGTTGTACGAAGGCACGTGCTTTCGTTTTACTTTGTACGGCAGCTGACAGTTTCTCTGCTACTTCCATTTGCGAGTAGTTGCGTTCTTTCAAGTCCTTGAGGGTAATCTGGATATTCCCGCTTCCACTCCATACGCGTGCGGTAATGGATTCGGCGTCGGACATAATGGAATCTGCCAAACTATATATGTCCTCGGTATAATCGCGCATGTATTCATAAGTAACCCCTTCCGGACCTTTGGTGTTGACAGTGATTCGTGAACGGTCTTCGAGTGGAGCCATTTCTGAAGGAATGGTATTCCACAGCAACAGAATAAGTATCAATGTGACTATGGTTATTCCCCAAGCCCATATACGCTTGTTTAAAAACTTGTATAAAAGGGCGGCATATCCTTTGTTCATTCCCTCAAAGAATGGCTCTGTTTTTCGGTAGAACCAATTCTTTTTCTCTTGTTTGAGTAGCAGTTTTGTGGCCAACATTGGAGTGAAGGTCAATGCGGCAAATGAAGATATGATTACACAACCCGAAACCACAATGCTGAATTCACGGAACAAACGTCCGGTGGTTCCTTCCATAAAAACAATCGGGAAAAATACGGCAACCAAAGTGATGGTGGTGGAAATGACGGCAAAGAAGATTTCTTTCGACCCTTCTATCCCAGCTTCCTTTGGCTCCATTCCTTTTTCAATGCGGATATAAATGTTTTCTGTCATTACAATGGCGTCATCGACCACCAATCCAACAGCCAGGACAATGGCCAGCATGGAAAGTACATTGATGGAAAATCCGGCCAAATACATGACAAAAAAGGCTCCGATGAGTGAGACTGGAATTACTACACAGGGAATCAGAGTGACACGCCAGTCGCGGAGAAACAAGAAAATGATGATAATAACCAGAACAAAGGCTTCGTATACAGTCTGCTTTACTTCGTTGATGGATGCACGGATAAACTTGGTGTTGTCAAAACTATATTGATAGCTTACATCTTCCGGCAAATCCTTTTTCATCATTTCCATTCGGTTGTATACCTCGTTGGCAATATCAATGTGATTGGCTCCGGGTTGGGGAATGACTACAACACCAATAGTTGGCACTCCATTCATCTTCATGTAGCTCTTCAAGTCGCGGGCTTCCAGCTCAGCGCGACCGATATCGCTGAATCGTACAATGCGGTTATTGTCTTCCTTGATGATGAGGCTGTTGAACTCTTCTGCGGTATGCATCAAACCCAGGGTACGAATACTGAGTTCCATGTTGTCACCTTCGATACTTCCCGAAGGAAGTTCTACATTTTCTCGGTCTACAGCGTTTTTGACATCCATGGGTGTTACTCCGTATCCCGACATTTTGATGGGGTCAAGCCATAGGCGCATGGAATATTTCTTCTCTCCCCATATTTCCACACTACTTACATCAGGGATGGTTTGCAACTGTTCTTTGACCGTCAAGTCGGCTATTTCGCTGATTTCCAGTAGCCCTCGTTTGTCACTGCCGATTGCTACCATCAAAATAGGAGTGGCATCGGCGTCCGCTTTCGACACCGTAGGCGGGTCGCAATCGCGTGGCAGATAGCGCTGTGCTCTTGAAACTTTGTCGCGTACGTCATTGGCTGCAGTTTCCAAATCGACCGAGAGCTCAAATTCAACCGTGATACGGCTTGAGCCCTGGCTACTTACACTGGACAGGGAACGAATCCCGGGGATGCCGTTGATGTTTTGTTCCAACGGTTCTGTTATTTGGTTTTCTATGACGTCTGCATTAGCGCCGGGGTAAGAACAACTGACCGATATGATGGGATTGTCGACGGAAGGATATTCGCGTACGCCCAAGCTACTATAGCCGATGAAGCCAAATAGTAGGATAATCAGTGTCAGTACAGTGGCCAGTACGGGGCGCCGTATGCTTAATTCGGAAATATTCATGTTTAGTCCTATTTATAGTGTATTGATACGTGGGTATAGATTCTCCCATGAATCACAGGTGTGTTATTTTACTTCGTCCAATGTGACGCTCAATCCGGTACGAAGTTGCAAAGTTCCTGATGTAATGATGGTATCTCCCGGTGTTAACCCTTGCAGAACTTGCACTCTTGATTCAGTGCGGATTCCTTTGGTGATGGACACAGGTTGTGCTTTCCCTGATTTGTAAAGAAATACCTTGTCAACTCCCATTTCGGGAACAATGGCTTCAGAAGGTATAGAAATAGAATTAGGTATTTCTCGGGCTAATAGGCTGATGTTGGCAAACCGACCGGGCAATAACTTGCCATCGGTATTGGCGTATCGGGCGCGCATAGAGTATGTATGTGTCTTGGAATCGATGTGTGATTCGGTAGCATAGACGGTAGCCTGGAAAGGTTCCAAGTGTCCTTCGACGGTAAATTGCATGCGTGCTCCGTCCTTGATGATTCCTGTATAACGTTCAGGAACCGCAAATTCAATCTTCAAAGGAGAAATTTTAGTCAAAGTGGCTACAATGGTGGAGGGAGTGGCGTATGTACCTTCGCTTACCTGGCGCAAACCAACTATCCCATCAAATGGTGCACGGAGTTCGGTCAGTGCGATGTTGGCTTTTACCATATCAATTTCAGCCCTTAGCATAGCCAAGTCAGTTTGTACCTGTTCGTAGGCTTCTTTGCTGACCGCCTCTTTTTCCAATAGGGCATTTTGACGGAATACACGGTCTTCTGCCAATTGTAACTGGGCTTCCAAGCGACGTAACTGGGCTTGTAGTTGGGCGTCATTTACTTTGGCAAGTAGCTGTCCTTTCTTTACGTGAGTACCTTCAGTGAAGTTGATGGCGGTTACCTTCCCTGAAGTTTCGAAGGAAAGGGATACTTCTTCGTCAGGAATCAGTAGTCCTACGGTTGGAGGGATTTCGTCATTGATAGTTCCTACTTTAACCGTTTCTCCAATTACGTTTAGTGCTTTTCTTCGGGCGCTTGGTACTTGCTGCGGCCCGGCCAAATCGGGGTTGCTCTTAGGGAGGAAAGAATGTATAGCCATACCTATCAGTCCGATACTGATAACGGCATATATTCCCCATTTTACTTTTTTGTCCATGTTTATAGATTAAGATATGTGTAATTTAGACGGAACAACCCCCATTTGGTTTATCCGTAAAAACACTTTTTTAATAAGAAGACCGGTATTTCCCTTCGTCCTTGTCTTCCAACATATTCAAGTAGGAACTATAGCGCGATTCGCTAATGAGGTGTTCTTCCACCGCTTGCCGCACGGCACATCCCGGTTCATGACGATGGGTACAATTGCCGTATTTGCAATTTGCGGAATGCTCGAATATTTCTTTGAAATAGTGTCCCACTTCCTCCTCTTCCATGTCGAAGGTACCGAATCCTTTAATCCCCGGAGTGTCTATGATCCACCCTCCTTGAGGCAAAGGAAACATTTCGCTGAAAGTGGTAGTATGCATTCCCTTGTTGTGATAATCCGAAATTTCACCGGTCTTTACTTCCAAGTCAGGCAAGATGGCATTGATAAGAGCGGATTTCCCTACGCCCGAATTTCCGGACAGGAGCGTTACTTTGTTGGCCAGGTCAGCACGTATAGCTTCAATGCCTGTCTGGTTCAAGGCTGATACTTTGTAGCAAGGATATCCAATGTAGGTGTAGAGATTGATGAGCCCATCCAAGTAACGAGTCTCGTCTTCATCATAACGGTCGGTTTTGTTGAAGATGATACTGACTGGTATCCGATAGGCTTCGGCGGTAGCCAAAAAGCGGTCGATGAAGATAGTGGAGGTTTCTGGGTAATTGATAGTAACAATCAGCATACACTGGTCGAGATTGGCGGCCAGTATATGCGATTGTTTGGAGAGGTTGGATGCACGTCTGATGATGTAGTTCTTGCGGTCTTCTATCTCGTGAATGAAGGCTGTTCCTTCATGGTTCATCACGATGTGTACATGGTCACCTACCGCAATGGGATTGGTACTTCGAATGCCTTTCAAACGGAAATTGCCTTTGATTTTACAATCTACCAATTGTCCGTCGTCGGTCTTTACCACATACCAACTACCTGTATTCTTGATGACTAATCCGTGCACGCCTTTTCTTTATACGGTCATGATTTCTTTTTCCTTGGCTGCATACAAGTCCTCAATGGTCTTGATGTATTTGTCGTGCAGCTTCTGCAACTTTTCTTCGCCGTTTTTCTGTTCGTCTTCGGGCAGACCGTCCTTGACAGCCTTCTTCAGCTTGTCTACTCCGTCGCGACGTGCGTTGCGTACGCTGACCTTGGCATTCTCAGCTTCGCCTTTACATTGCTTGGCCAGCTGCTTGCGGCGTTCTTCGGTAAGTGGCGGAATACCAATGCGGATGATTTCCCCATTGTTTTCAGGCATGATACCCAAGTCAGAGTCGATGATTGCTTTTTCGATTACACGAAACATGCTCTTGTCCCATGGCTTGATGGCTATGCTACGTGCGTCAGGAGTAGTTACGGATGCTACGTTGTTGATAGGAACCATACTTCCGTATGAGTCTACGCGGATTCCGTCCAATAAACGGGTGTCTGCCTTTCCGGCACGGATGTGTGCCAATGATTCTTCCAGGTACATGGTAGCCATGTCCATCTTGTCCTGCGCCTCGTTGAGGCAAGTCTTAACGTCTGTCATATATAAAGTGTTTTAAGTTTTACACGTGGTGTTATTTCCTTGGAAACAAAAGTAAGTTATTTTTCGGTTTGTTCAAAAACTTTCTGCATCAATTATGTACCAGTGTTCCGATGTTTTCGCCGTTCAGCACCTTTTTAAGGTTGCCGACAGTGTCCATGTCGAATACGATGATAGGTAAATTGTTTTCTTTGCACATGCAGATAGCACTTAAATCCATTACCTTCAAACCGCGTTTCAATACTTCGCTGTAAGTGATGTCGTCAAACTTGGTAGCAGTAGGGTCTTTTTCCGGGTCAGCGGTATAGATGCCGTCTACGCGGGTGCCTTTCATCATGACGTCGGCTTCGATTTCGATGCCGCGCAGTGAAGAACCGGTGTCAGTTGTAAAGAACGGATTGCCTGTTCCGGCCGACATGATGACTACTTCACCGTTTTCCATTGCTTCAATAGCTTTCCATTTATTGTAGAATTCACCGATGGGTTCCATACGGATAGCGGTGAGTACACGGGCTTTCACGCCTGCAACTCCCAACGCACTGCTCAATCCCAGGCTGTTGATGACGGTAGCCAACATGCCCATTTGGTCACCCTTTACGCGGTCAAAACCTTTCGAAGCACCGCTTAAGCCACGGAAGATGTTGCCACCGCCGATTACGATACCAATCTGAACACCCATGTCATGGATTTCCTTGATTTGTTGGGCGTATTCACCCAGACGTTTTTCATCGATGCCATATTGCTTTTCTCCCATGAGGCTCTCACCGCTCAACTTGAGGAGGATTCTTTTAAATCTTACCATATTGATTATTATTTAATGTTTGTTACAAAGATAGTAAGAACTCGCGAGAAAAAGGCAGGAAATTGGGAAATAATGCAATTCGTTGGTAGATTGTTTAATACGCAACGGGCTTCCGTGGTTGTAATGCGGTCCTGAAAGACCGTATATAGATGAGTTAAGATGTAG
>JAFVTL010000029.1 GCA_017503235.1 Bacteroidaceae bacterium
ATGCCTTGCGTTCATCGCGGATAAACTGATCGGACTTGATGGAAGTGTACAAATCTTCCACCCGGGAAGCCATAGCCAACTTTGCGAGCGAACGGCGATATTGTTCCAATTTATCCAAATAGGCTACACAACGGTCTAAATAGCGTGCAATATAGACCTCCTTGATTTTTCCTGTCTGCTCCAGTTCTTCGTTAGTAAATTTCAATTGGTTGTTGGCTTGTTTTAAGTTCAATCGCATAACAGACAGTTTCTTCATCCACCGATATAGATAGAAGACAGCAATTATCAGGAAGAAAGACAAAAGGCTCACACAGAGAAGCATAATCTTGATGATTGTATTACTTCGTTGTTCCTTTAATGTATAGGCCTTGTCGATAATGGGATAAAATTGTGCTACTTCAATATATCGAAGGCTGGCATTACAAGACACAGCATCGTCCATAGAGCAATTCAAATACTGATACGCACGGTCAATATCTCCTTTATTATAAAGTTGTTGGGCCAATTTCTGTAACGAAGCATACTCACGAGTGGAAGATTCCAAATCTATGATAGCTGTTTGAGCCAAGTAATGGATTTGTTTATCAACATCGCCCTTTGCTTCGTATGCGTTCGAAAGGATATAATGTATATAAGCCTTCTGTCTACGGTCGGGTGATTTTGTTAACAAGCTATTTAAAAGTTCGATGGGTTCGTCGGTTTTCCCCATCATCAACTGCTTTTCAGCTTGTACTATATCCTTATCCATACTTGGTAAAACAATGGTTAGAATAGAGTCTCTATAAGCATTGGACTTATCACGATACTTGGTTTTCACTTCGTGACTGGTAATGTAATCGGCCATCCAACCATAACAAGCACAACAAACGCGATAGTAATACTCCAATGCATCAGCATCAAGTTTACGAGTATCTATTGAATCCAGTTCTTCCAAGGCCTCATTGTACATGCCCATAACACCCATAACTTCTGCCCTGTTCATTCGATTGACATACATTTCGTCACTTTGTTTGTCGTACCCCTCTCTTTCAAGCAGATGAATCCGTTCATTGATGTAGTATAACGATGAATCTGCCTGAAAATGAAGATAAGCGTGGAACAAATCTCCATACAAATCATACTTTTCTCTTGGAGTATCAGCCTGATGAAGTTTCTGCTTTAAAGTAGCAATCTCAGATTCTTTGGCAAGCGTGTTTTGATATTTATTTTCAATGACAGAATCAAGTTGTTTTAATATTGATTCTGCAGAGGAAGTGTATGCAAATACTTTCCCCACCATCCAAATAGAAAATAAGGTCAATAATATAGGTTTCATTGTTCAGTTATTTAGTTTGTTGCAAATATAGAAAAGATAAATAAATCGACGAAAAAAAGGAATATTATTTTCATGAAGACTTATATTTTTATCACATAACATTTCGTTCAATTACCTATCAAGCAAACAATTAAATAAAAAAAACGTTTATATTTTCATTCTAAAGAAAGAAGATTGTCTGTATACCACCTAAATTTGCGATGATGGATAGTATAATTATGTATAAACCTATAGATATCATGAAAAGAGTATTAGTCTTTATGGCATTATTTGCATTCTTTGGCTTGATTGGTTCCAAAGCCGCTGTTGTCAAGAAAGTAGCACCTACCTTCTGGTGGGCAGGCATGAACAATCCCGAACTACAGATCCTGTTGTATGGGGATAACATTGCATCGCACGATGTTACCATTTCATCGGCCGATGTGGAACTTCGCGAAGTGGTGAAACAAGAAAATCCTAATTACCTTATATTATATGTAGATTTGTCGGAAGCAGCTCCACAAACCTTCAATATTACCCTGAAGAAAGGGAAAAAAGAAACCGTGATTCCTTATGAACTGAAGGAACGTCGGGTTAATGCCGCCAATGTAAAAGGTTTTGATGCCAGCGACGTACTATATTTGATAATGCCCGATCGCTTTGCCAATGGCAATCCGGATAACGATGTAGTGCCCGGTATGCTGGAAAACAAAGTAAATCGCAATGAACAATATGGACGACATGGTGGCGACTTGAGGGGTATAGAAAACCATTTGGATTACCTGAACGAATTGGGTGTAACAGCCATTTGGTTGAATCCGACGCAAGAAAACGATATGCCCGAAAGTTCATATCATGGTTATGCCATAACTGACTATTATCAGGTAGACCGTCGTTACGGTACCAACGAAGAATTCCGTCAGTTAGTTGAAAAGGCACAAAAAAAGGGAATGAAGGTAGTGATGGATATGATATTCAACCATTGTGGTGCAAAGAACTTCATTTTCAGCGACAAGCCATCCAAGGATTGGTTCAACTTCAAATCAAATTTTGTACCAACGTCTTACAAAACAGCCAGTGTGCAGGATGTTCATGCTTCTGAATACGAACATAAAATAGCTGTTGATGGTTGGTTTACCGAAGTAATGCCCGACTTAAACCAACGCAACCGACATGTAGCTCAATTCTTGATTCAAAGCAGTATTTGGTGGATTGAGTTTGCAGGCATCAATGGCATCCGTCAGGATACTCATCCCTATGCCGACTTTGATTTCATGGCTCGTTGGTGTAAAGCTGTAAACGATGAATATCCAGACTTCAACATTGTAGGCGAAACCTGGTTGAACAGCAACGTATTGGTATCATTCTGGCAGAAAGACAGCAAGTTGGCAGCGCCTCGCAATTCCAATTTGCGTACCGTCATGGACTTCCCGTTGATGGAACACATGAACAAGGCATTTGATGAAGAAACTACCGATTGGGCTGGCGGCTTGTATAGATTGTATGACTATCTGACCCAAGATTTGGTATATGCCGACCCTATGAGTTTGTTGACTTTTCTCGACAATCACGACACCTCACGCTATAGTACCAACGATGAAAAGGCACAAAACCTCACTCGTTACAAGCAGGCCATTACTTTCTTGCTGACTACCCGTGGTATTCCTCAGCTATACTATGGTACAGAAATCCTGATGACTGGTGATAAAGGTGAAGGCGATGGTATGCTTCGCAAAGACTTCCCTGGTGGATGGGCTGGTGATGCACGTAATTGTTTCGAGGCTACAGGACGAACCGCTAAAGAACAAGAAGCCTTTGAATTCACAAAGAAAATGTTGAATTGGCGCAAAGGCAACGATGTGATTGGTAAAGGAAGCCTGAAGCATTACTCCATCAACCAAGGTGTATATGTATACGAACGTAAGTACAATGATAAATCAGTTGTGGTTATTATGAATGGTAACGACCGCGTACAAACCATTGCTTTAGCTCCTTATGCAGAAAGTTTACCTAAGTCACAGGCCAAGGATGTACTTACCGGAAAGGTAATAACATTGGGTAAGGATTTGACTTTAAGTAATCGTCAGATGTATGTTTTGGAATTCTAAAAGTATTTATATTTTTCAGAATCACATAAAGCAACAACAAACTGATTATCAAACGAATCACAACAGACAAAGTTTCATTCCGTTTATATTTTCATTGGACAATGTAGAATGAAAGCGAACAAAGCCTATATTCGCATTATCCGAACGGATGAAACCTTGTTAACAATAAATTTAGAAAAGACTATGAATATTAGAAAGAATCTTTCAGTCGTTGCCATGCTGTTTTGTGCTCTCATTGTTAATGCACAGAAACTCACCTCACCAGATGGCAATCTGGAAATGAATTTCTCCCTTGACGGTAAGGGAGCACCTATGTATGAATTGTCATATAAAGGTAAGACTGTTATTAAGTCTAGTAAATTAGGTTTGGAACTGAAAAAAGAAGACGCCAACAAACATACCGATTTTGAATGGAAGGAAGTAAAAGATGCAAGTACTCTTGATATCAAGACCAATCTTTACGATGGTTTCAAGATTGAAAAGACAGAAATCACTTCTTTCGACGAAACATGGGAACCGGTTTGGGGCGAAGAAAAAGAGATTCGCAATCATTACAATCAGTTGGCCGTAACTTTGGCACAACCCAAGAACAATAGGTATATTATTATAGAATTCCGTCTGTTTAACGACGGGCTCGGCTTCCGCTACGATTTCCCCCAACAGCCAAACTTGAATTATTTCATCATCAAGGAAGAACGTTCACAATTTGCCATGACCGGCGACCATAAAGCATTCTGGATTCCAGGTGACTATGACACACAGGAATACGACTACACAGAATCTCGTCTTTCTGAAATCCGCGGTTTGATGAAAGAAGCCATTACACCCAATTCATCGCAAACTCCATTCTCTCCGACAGGTGTACAGACTGCTTTGATGATGAAAACAGATGATGGTTTGTATATCAATTTGCACGAAGCTGCTTTGATTGATTATGCTTGTATGCACCTCAATTTGGATGACAAGAACATGGTATTCGAAAGTTGGTTAACTCCCGATGTAAACGGTGATAAAGGATACATGCAGACTCCTTGCCATACTCCTTGGCGTACCATCATTGTTAGCGATGACGCCCGCGACATATTAGCATCACGCATCACTCTGAATCTCAATGAACCATGTAAGATTGAAGATACTTCTTGGATCAAACCGGTGAAATATGTAGGTGTTTGGTGGGAAATGATTACCAATAAAGGCTCATGGGCATATACCGACGATGTTGCCAGTGTAAAATTGGGAGAAACAGACTATACCAAGACTAAGCCCAATGGCAAGCATTCGGCTAACAATGAAAACGTAAAGCGTTACATTGATTTTGCTGCTGAACATGGATTCGATCAGGTATTGGTAGAAGGTTGGAACCAAGGTTGGGAAGACTGGTTCGGATGCAGCAAGGATTATGTATTCGATTTTGTTACTCCGTATCCCGATTTTGATGTGAAGATGTTGAACGAATATGCTGCTTCTAAGGGAGTTAAACTGATGATGCATCACGAAACCTCTTCTTCGGTACGTAACTATGAGCGTCATATGGACAAGGCTTACCAATTTATGGTAGACAACGGATACAATTCTGTAAAGAGCGGTTATGTAGGTGATATCATTCCACGTGGAGAATACCACTACGGACAATGGATGAACAACCACTATCTGCATGCGGTAAAGAAAGCTGCCGACTATAAGATTATGGTCAATGCTCACGAAGCCGTTCGTCCTACAGGTATCTGCCGTACTTATCCTAACTTAATTGGTAATGAATCAGCTCGCGGTACCGAATACGAATCATTCGGTGGAAGCAAGGTATTCCATACCACTATCCTTCCATTTACCCGTCAGATTGGTGGGCCGATGGATTATACCCCAGGTATTTTCGAAACAGATTGTAGCAAGGTAAATCCCGAAAACACTTCACGTGTTCGTTCTACTTTGGTTCGTCAATTGGCACTTTATGTAACCATGTACAGCCCGCTCCAAATGGCAGCCGACCTCCCTGAGAACTATGAACGCTTCATGGATGCCTTCCAATTCATCAAAGATGTGGCCATCGACTGGGATGAAAGCAAGTATCTGGAAGCCGAACCAGGAGATTATGTTACCATTGCCCGTCGTGCAAAAGGCACTAACGATTGGTATGTAGGATGTACTGCCGATGAAAATGGACATCAAACCAAGTTGGCACTCGATTTCTTGGAACCGGGCAAGAAATACGAAGCAACCATTTATGCCGACGCCAAAGATGCCAGCTGGGACAAGAACCCACAAGCATATACCATAACCAAGAAAAAAGTGACCAACAAGACCAAGTTGAACTTGAAGGCTGCAAGCGGTGGTGGTTTTGCTATCAGTATTAAAGAAGTTAAATAAGATAAGATTATGATTCCAATGAAAAAACAGCTTTGTTTTTTATTGATAGTAGCTTTTACAGCCTTTTCTCTCACTGCATGTGGGGGAAAAGATTCGATAGCTTCTGATGTTGTGGAAACGACAACGATTGTCCCATTTGCTAAAGGTGCAGATATCAGTTGGTTGCCTGAAATGGAAGCTGATAGCGTTAAATTCTTTATGAGCAATGGAACAGAAGCCGATTGTTATGACGTATTGAAGGAGGCAGGCGTTAATGCTATCCGCTTACGTGTCTGGGTAGATTCAAGTAAAAGTCCTTATCAAGCCAAATGTTGTGATAAAGAAAGCGTGGTAGCCAATGCTGAGCGTGCTAAAGCTGCAGGCATGGACATCATGATAGACTTTCATTATAGCGATTGGTTTGCTGACCCCAGTCGTCAAGAAACTCCTGCAGATTGGAAAGATTTGGATGTAGAAGGTCTGAAGACTGCCATCGCCAACCATACAAAAGATGTATTGAATGCATTAAAAGAAAAAGGCATTTCTCCTGCATGGATTCAGATTGGTAATGAAACACGTCCAGGTATGCTTCATCCCGTAGGACAACTTTATAACAAGGACGGTAATATAGAAGGTGGTTGGGCCAACTATGTTGCATTGAGCAATACCGGATACGAAACAGCCAAATCTGTTTGTCCTGAAGCCATGGTTATGATTCATATCGACAACGCATGGGATACAGAAACGAACACCTGGTGGTTGTCAGAATTCAAGAAGCATCAAGGAAAGACAGATATGATTGCTCTGTCTCATTATCCACAAGCACATCGTGAGAAGACTTGGAAAGAAATGAATGAATTGGCATTGAACAATGTAAATACATGGGCCAAAACTTACGGAGTACCAGTGATGATTAGCGAAGTAGGAGTAAAACCTGAGACGGGTGATGTCGCAATAGAG
>JAFVTL010000141.1 GCA_017503235.1 Bacteroidaceae bacterium
CTGAGCGAATTGGTACAAGCTGCGTCTCCAAGTCTGCCATTCGTGAGCAGTTTCAGGAGAAACATAGAATACAGAGTTCATTCCGTAGTTCTTCAATTCTTCAGCGATTTCACCTGGGTTCTGACCACCTCTTGGGTTTTCAATTTCGCGGCTACCGAAGCTAACGAAAACAAGGTTGTTGTTCTTCTTGAAGCCTTCTGCCTTTTCAACTTCTTCCGGAGAGATAGTACCACCACTGAACAAACCTACCCATGAGAAAGTCTTCGGGTTAGCCAAAGTGATAGCCTTTGTCTGCATAGCACCCATTGAAAGACCAGCCATTGCACGGTGTTCGCTGTCAGCGATTGTGCGGTAGTTTGCATCTACCATCGGGATGATATCCTTAATCAAAGTATTCATGAAGCCATCAGCCCAACCTTCAGGAAGTTGGAAACCACCACCTCTGCGTTGGCCACCAGGACGCTGTCCTTGAGGACCGCCAGGACGTTGGCCTTGCGGACGACCTTGACCGAATCCACCTTGTGGAGCACCTTGTGGACGACCTTGACCGAATCCACCTTGCGGACGTTGACCTTGGCCGAATCCCTGTGGAGCACCTTGTGGACGTGGACCCTGAGGAGCACCCTGAGCCTGAGGACGTTGTGGCATAGCCCAAGTACCATTATCCATTACGATGATGAATGGTTCAGCCTTGCCTTCAGCAATCAGGTTATCCATAATCAAACCAGTCTTACCTTGTTGTGGCCAGCCATATTCATTTTCACCGCCACCATGTTGCAAGTAGAGCACCGGATAACGCTTCTTAGTGTTCTTGTTGTAGCAAGGAGGAGTATAGATAAAGCAGTGACGCATTTGCTTGTTCACTTCTGAGTAGTAGTAAACTTCGCGAACTTCACCATGAGGAACGTTCTTCAATTCATAGAATTCCTGGTCGTGAGCAGGGATGTCGATACCACTACCCCAACGGCTGGCACCATAATAATACAAGCTGTTCGGGTCGGGCACTGATGCACCGTCAACTTCCAACTGATAGTAGTGGAAACCTTCGTCCTGAGGATCTGATTCACCAGTCCAAACACCCTTACCATCGTTTGTCATCGGATACTTCTTGCCACCGATATCCAACTTCACACTCTTTGCACCCGGAGCCTTGAGCTGTGCACGAACACGGCGTTGAGAGTTCACCATCGGATATTGCTTGCCATCCTGGTTAGTTGACTTGGCAGGTTGGAAGTCTTCCTTCACGATGTCGTCGCCTGACAACTGAGTGAATGATGCTTCAGTGATAGTGTCAAAGTTCTTGAGGATGTTATAGAGGTTCTTTGGCTTGTATTCAGAGTCGAAAGGCAATGGATAGTTTGCTGCGCCCAACCATGAGTCACGGTCGCTCAAGTTCCAGAAAGTCACGTTCTTAACCACATCTTTGTGCTTACGCAAAATCTTGAACAAAGCGTCGTACTTCTTTTCCTGCATTCTCTGCACCTTGCTGGTAATCTTCACACCTTCGCGGCTGAACTGCAACTGACCACCCATTTCTTCATTCACGCGGATGTCCAATTCAGTGAAGTGGATGTTGTCCACCAAAGTCTTGTACTTGGAGATAGCTGCGTCGATGTCTTCGTCGCTCGGACCATAGATGTTGTAGTGACCCTGCATACCGATACCATGGATAGGAACACCGGCATCCTTCATCTTCTTCACCATATTATAGATACGGTCGCGCTTGCCAGGGTTGGCAGCGTTGTAGTCGTTGTAGAACAACAAAGCGTTCGGGTCAGCTTCGTGAGCATATTCAAATGCCTTGGCGATGAATTCATCACCGGCAATTTGGTACAACAATGACTGGCGGTAAGGGATTTCAGCGCTGTCATCATCAGTCATGGCTTCGTTCACCACGTCCCAGCAATAAATAATGTCCTTGTAACGATTAACGATAGTGTGGATATGATTTCTCATTCTCTTGAAGAGCACTTCCTTGTCTACCAGTTCACCCTTGTCATCATAGAACATCCAGCGACCTATTTGGCTGTGCCATACCAATGTGTGACCACGGAGAGGAATTCCGTTTGCACGACAGAAGTCAGCAATCTTGTCAGCGTTTGTCCAGTTGAACTTACCTTCTTCCGGTTCAGTCGGCTGAGGTTTCATGTCGTTTTCAGCAGTGATGCTGTTGTAATTCTGCTTGATCAACTCCATTTGTTCGGGTGTTGTCACATTTCTCATGTTCACCGCTACACCAATTGTGAAGTAATCTTTATAAGCATCTTTTAACCCTCCCTGCTGGGCTTGAGCCACAACAGAATTTGCACCAGCCATCAAGAATGAGGCACACAGTGCAAGTCTAACTAATACTTTCATAATTGATAAATTAAATAAATTGGTTTATAAATATTATTTATTATTTCCAAAAACTTGTGCAATTTAACACTATAATTTAGATGCACAAAATGTTAAAAGGTTAAATGTGGACTTATATGTTATACAACCTATTTTTTAAACATTTCCTTCTTTCATGTGTCGAGCCGTTCAAAAGAGGGAATCCTAAACAAGACACACCCCTACTCTTTTGCGTCAAAAAAAGCGTTCCAACTCTTTGTCATTCAAAAGAAAAGCATTACCTTTGCACCCGCTAATACGGGTTATTGGCATAAATTCAAATCATTATTAATTTAAATTTAAACAATTAAACAATGGCAACTAAGATCAGATTGCAAAGAAGAGGTCGCAAGAGCTATGCGTTCTACTCTATCGTAATTGCAGATTCAAGAGCTCCACGTGATGGACGATTTACTGAAAAGATTGGTACTTACAATCCTAACACCAATCCTGCCACAGTAGATTTGAATTTCGAACGTGCTCTTTATTGGGTAATGGTAGGTGCACAACCTACAGACACTGTTCGCAACATCCTTTCTAAGGAAGGTGTTTACATGAAGAAGCACTTGTTGGGTGGTGTTGCTAAGGGCGCATTCACTGAAGCTGACGCTGAAGCTAAGTTCAACGCTTGGAAGAACAACAAGCAGACAGGTTTGGCTGCTTTGAAGGCTAAGCAAGAAGAAGCTAAGAAGGCTGAAGCTAAGGCTCGTTTGGAAGCAGAAAAGAAGGTAAACGAAGAAATCGCTAAGAAGGTAGCTGAAAAGAAGGCTGCTGCTGTAGCTGCTGAAGCAGAAGCTGAAGCACCTGCAGAAGAAGCAACTGAAGCTCCAGCTGAAGCCTAATTCTGAGTTTCACTTCAAAGAAACAAGGTGTAGTTCCTCCCCGGAATTGCACCTTTTTCTTTTTTTATTGGAGATAGAAGGAGATAATAAGGAGAAAAATGGAGATAAAAGCCTATAGTCTTGTTAATGAATACATCCACAAAATGTATTGGCCTTTAACTCCCTGTCCGAAGGACGAGCGAAGCGATAACTCCTTTAACTACTTTAACTCCTTTAACTCTTTTAACTCCTTTAACTACTAGCGAAGCGATAACTACTTTAACTACTAAAGTTAAGTTTGCGAAACCTAAATAATTTATTATCTTTGTCAAAATTTTTAAATTCACTCCTTATGAAAAGACATTTATTCCTCCCCTTGCTGCTTGCCGTCCTGCTCGGCTCATGCACCAGCGAACCTGCCACAACCACCAGTGGCCCCAGTTTTCACGAAGTAGTCACCACTCGTCGCAGCATCCGCAATTACGATGCTACCAAGACCATCAGCGAAGCCGAAGTGCGCCAGCTCATCACCCTCACCCAGGAAGCCCCCTCATGGGCCAACGGACAACCCACCAAATACTATGTTGCCATGACCCCCGAAAAGGTGGCAGCCGTTCAGGAACTGGTTGGCGACTTCAACAAGCGCAATGTACAGGGAGCCCCTGTCCTCATGGTCTCCACCTACGAAAAGACCAAATCCGGCTTCTTCCAGGGACAAGCCACTAACGAGATTGGCGAAGGTTGGGGAGCCTACGACAACGGTGTCAGCAATGCCTACCTCGTACTCATTGCCCGTGCCATGGGCTTTGACACCCTCATCATGGGTATGCGCGATTCCGATCCCCTCCGCACCCTGTTCAACATCCCCGACAGCGAAACCATCATGGCAGTCATCTCCTTGGGCTATCGCGCTGCCGAACCCAATCGCCCGGGACGTCGCCCCCTCGAAGAAATCGTAAGTTTCCATTAAGAAACTCCCATCCTATCAAGCAACAGCTGCAGAACAACCTCTAACCCACATGTTCTGACATCCCTAGCCCATAGATAAAAGAGGAGTCCGCGTTTTGCGGACTCCTTAGTTTTATACTACCCAGGACAAGTTCTTGTCCGTACCCTGCAAAAATTTACTGAAATCACTGAAACTATTGAAACCCTTACGGCAGTGCATAACCGCAGGTACTATTATTCCGATTCAGCCACCATTCCAACCGATTCTTCTTCTGTTTTATAAATCGTTGGCTGATAATTCATTATCAATATTCTGTTCAAGGTAAGCAACAACCCTTCCAGATACTCCTCCCTCACCTTCGGTTTCAGCTGACATTCCCATATTTGAATCACGTGCCACCCCATGTCACGCAGTTTGATGCGCCTGTCCAGGTCCCTTGTCCGGTTCCTTTCTATCTTCGCTTTCCAGAACTCCGTGTTCGTCTTTGGCATCACGTAATATTTGCACCCCTCATGCCCATGCCAGAAGCACCCGTTCACAAAGATGCACGTGCGGTATTTCTTCAATACGATGTCCGGTGTGCCCGGCAACCGCTTTACATTGATGCGGAAGCGCAACCCACGGGCAAACAAGAACCTCCTCACCAGCACTTCCGGCTTCGTGTTTCGGCTCTTGATGCTTGCCATGCACCTGTGGCGCTGTTCGGGAGTTAGTTTGTCGGGCATAGTACAAATCAGATTAAGTATATAAATCCATCAATCCGTCAAAAGTAGTATCGATGAAAGTGTAATCAATCATTCCTTCTGTTTTAATCATTCTTATTTCATCCGATAATTTGTGGCTGAACTTCAATTTAAATGCCAAACGTAAATCAGAAGCGTCTGCACCTTCATTTTGTTTGGCTTCTTTGGCTGTAATGGTGCTGATACGGGTTATCTTATACACATCCCTTATACCTTGTTCCTTAAAGTATGGTATGAAATAATGAAGCCCATCTAGCGAAATTGTGGTCGGAAAATTTGCACCGGTATAGTACAAATCTGCGATACTTTCTACAAACTTCTTATTATAATCCTTTCGTGAACTAGGTTTTACAAGTCCTATCAGCACTCTATCATGCACTTCAAGCACCGTCCCCTTATGCGGAATAACCTCGGCAATGGTTTCAGATGTCTTTCGCTTGATAAGGCTGTCAATGAATTCCTCCAAGAACCTACGGTTTTGTTCATCTTTAGGTCTTAAAGGGAATGCGCCAATGTTTACCTTCTCTATACTCTCAAAAAACTTTGATTTTGCCACTTCGTTTGGCTCGCCATTACCTGGGAATAAGATATATCCACCAATCACCTCTTTTTTCAATTGATCGGAATCATAATCCTTATAATAAATGGCATCACGATAACGGTGCATCTGGTTGATGGCATCATCCGGTGGGACATCTACTCCCTTTTCTTTTCCACCAATACGATATTTCGCATCAAACAGATAAGTCATCTTCATGCCATCATGAAGGTCGTTCTTGGTCAACTGAAGTACAATGTCCGGCTTTTGAGCAACGGTTGGCACTACAAGATTAGGCATACTTACACTATCGTTTTCCTTTTCCGTATGTTTCGGATTATAGACAAGTTCGGCCAACTCTACACCATCCTTACGGAACAGAATCCTTGAATGTTCCCCACGGCCAAGTTCCCATGTAAAAAGACCGTTCATTTCCATACGGTTTCGATGCTCCATATCCTCTTTTTCTATGCCAAGTTGTTCCTTCACGATATGGCTGACTTCTATGAAACACCATATTTCATAAAGCGTTGCAATATCCTTGGTTTGAAGCCGGTACATACCATCTTGTAACGAATATGAACGGCGCAACAGATTCTAAGTTCTATATACCTGACTATATCCCGTAGCCTTTTGCAACACCAAGCTTTCCTGATTCAATCCCTTAAAATGTCCGATGGTACGGAAAAACGGATTCCTCTGCAATCTTTTCAATGCATCAAGACAAGCATCCATTTCATCCTTCCATACATCCGAAGCTTTCCCCACCGATTCAATATATTTTTTCAGCACTTCATATTTGGATATGATTTGCGCCAACGCATATTTCAGGAATCGGTTTTCCTGTGTGTCATTCGATTGCGTATGCTCTTCTATCCGATAGAGATGAGCCACTTCTTTCCGATGCTCCGCCAGTTCGTTTTCTATACAGACAGGCACCCTTTTTATCTTGTCGGCACGTTGATACGTTTCATATCCACGGAGTCTTCTTCTTGGTCGTTCAATGATATTTTTGCACGCCTTGATAAACCTCTCACGCTCTCCCGAAAAGATGTTCCACCAAATCAACTCCGGTGTTTCTCCCCTTTCATCGGGCGTAAAACCGTGAAACGTTCTCCGCATATAGTCAAGTGACAACATCCGGTATTCCGCCTCAATGTCTTCGATTATCTTGTTCCAATGCTCATGATAATCAAGTTTTGTGCTTAGCACTTCAAAACCGAAAGTGAAGTGTCGAGTTTCCGAACCGACTTTATAAACGATGTTTATTTCACTTTTCCCAATCTCGTTGTTATAGTTGACGAATCCGGCCAATACATTTTTCCTGAAACTGAAGCGTTCATTCTCATTTTGCAGCATCGAACCGAATTCCGCATATTCAACATCCTTATGAAAATCCACCCAAATCGGATAATCTGCATTGTCAAAGAATATGGCCGATGCTTTCTCTCCACAAGTCAATTCCGCTTCTTGTCCACCTTCACCATATTTCACCACACTTTTCACACCATTCGACCATGTATACGTGGACAAAAGTTTCTCTTTGCCCACATTTTGCACGGCCTTTCCCCAAATGCCCTCAAACTTGGTACATTCTATGGACATTGTAAAATCCTTGTGGTATATGGTAAGCAGTTCCATTCTTACTTATTCAAGTCTTTCAGTTTCTTTATCTCCTTGTCGAAATCACTCTCCAACAAATCCATTTCACGCTTACGGTATATTTCAAATTCCTTTTCAGCCTTTTCTACAGCTTGCTTGTGCGATACATGTCCTTTTCCTGTCAATACCTTCCGTTTGAGTCCGATGATTTGGTTGTCCAATGCTTCAATCCAATCCTTCATGGTCATTGGATTCATTTCTAAAGCCTGAAACTCCGCAAAATCCAAGAAACCCGAAACCAACAGATTCAAGCGTTGCAATTCTATCTCCGTCAGATAATTCTTGGCTATCTTCACATCATCCCTTGTTACATAGTTCCCCTTGAAATTCGTCATACCGACAAACGGCTTTTCATTGTCCACCCGGTGATAGATGACTTCGGCAGCCGTATTCTCATGAACCGCATAATGCAACTTATTTTGCACCGTTGCAAAAAATGCTTTTGTCATTTCATCGCGAGGGTCATAATCTGTAGCCGTAGCATAGATATCTGTCACTTGCTGATAGAAATTCCGTTCACTGCTGCGGATGTCCCGAATACGTTGCAACAATTCGCGGAAATATCTATTTCCACCTTGCTTCAAACGTTCATCATCCATTGCAAAACCCTTTTGGATGTATTCATGCAGCCGTTGTGTAGCCCATCGGCGGAAACGTACAGCTACAGGTGATTGAACACGATAACCAAGTGCAATCACAACATCCAGATTATAGTGTGCAACATTATAATATTTCCCATCCGAAGCAGTTGTTCGGAAATTCCGAACAACTGAATCTTTTACCAATTCTCCATCTGCAAAAATATGGGAAAGATGCTCGCTTACATTCGATTTGCTTGTTTGGTATATTTCTACCAACTGCGCTTGTGTCAACCACACATCCTCATCCGCAAACCGCACAGATACACGAGTTATCTCGTTATCGTCTTGATAGAGTATGATTTTGTTTTCTTCTTTCATGCAGCCATCCATTTAACCGTTAACTCCAGAAACTGGTATATCCGGATTTCAAGCGCCTTTTCATTTCCTCCAACTTGGCAAGGGAGATTGCATGTTCCGTTCCTTCCTTTTCTTTTACACCCGCATATTCCTTGCCGGATATTTCTTTCAAACCGTCAGCAATGGCATGACCAAGGCCCGACAAGAAATCCTTACTAACCTTTGTCTCATCCCCTTCTATGCGAGAAAGAATCTTCATATTGGTAATTTCATCCAAGGCACGAGCTATCACCACTTCCTGCGGAATCTCTGCTCCATTCTCATCTTTATTATAAGGCAAATTGTTTACCACATAGAGTAAGAATTCATTACGGGTACGATAAGCCACTTTGAAAGGTGTTTCTTCCAGCTTTTCATTGATAGCCTTCAAGTATTTGATGGTGATGTCACATACTTCTTTGTATGCGTCATATACATCTACACCTTCCACGGCATAGCCTATCAATTCTGCTTCTCCCAATTTTCCAATCTGTTCATAGCGTTTGGTCAATCCACCTTCCAAATCCACCTCATTCATTTCGATGGTCATGGCACGGTCAAGCACTTTTCGAGAGAAAGAAAATGTGGTTTCATCCATATTCACCGTACCAACCACGATAAGGTTTTTAGGAATGGTGATACCTTCATTCATAAAACGAGTTCTTACCTCGTCATTCGTAGTTAGCTTAGCTGTTAAATCGAAATACCATTGCTCGGCACATTTTTCAATAATGGCATCCGTCACTATCTCACCATCTATATTCTTACGGCTTTCTACCACACTCAAGTATTCTGCAAAGTACTGCTCTACCGGAGCCAGATTCATTTCATCCAAACAAAGGAAATGTGGCACATCCAAGTTTTCCCAGGCCTTAGCTATGAACTTCAAGAAATCGCCAGCAATAAATTCCGGTTTACCACTCACACGACTGACATACCCCAACAATTCGCTTGAATCATGCCAATTCGGTTTCACCTGAATCATTTCAAAGTTCTTCGGTTTCTGCGCTTTATATTCTTCCGAACCTTCTTCCCAACAAGCACGTGCCAATTCACGAACGATACGGCTTTTTCCTGTGCCGGATATGCCGGCCAACAGAAGGAACGGTTTAGATTTTATGGCAGCAATGTATGAACGATACGAAACATTTGAAGAATTTATCAAAACAAGAGAACTTCTTAGTGATGTATATTCAAAGACATTTTTAGATTTTTCAATAATCTCCAGATATATGTCAATTATTGAGTCTACGTCTTGTTGAATTTTATCATAATCAACATTGTCTGTCCAATCATATATTTCATAGATGTATGAAGAGTTATATTTGTTTATCCGAATATCGGATGTTTTATATTTCCATTCAACAAAAGCATCTTGAATTGTTTTCTTCTTTTCAACCTGAGTTCCCCAAAGAATATCTGGTTGATTATTAGCACTTACGCCATAAGCTAGAACTATTTTCTTTACAATTATATCATTCTTATTCTTCTTTATAAATTCAGAAGTTCCATAAAACAACAATACTGGATAAATTCCTTTTTGAGTTTCCTGCCCTTCTGCACAATATGAAATCCATGGTATTTTAGAAAGATTCCCAGTCATACCAATGCTGGCCTTTACTGACAAACCACGATATGAAGCTTCTAAACCTTTGCGCCCAAAATCACCTTTATTTCTATGATCCCACATAGAATTAACAAGTCTTCTTAAATTATATTCCATATCACAAAATATTTTCAACAGTTAACCACAAACCTTTCCATTCACTTCAATCAATTCAAGTATCATGCACCAATGATTATAAAATACTATTAACAATTTATATTAATCCCGTATATACATATTAAGGTGCTCACGTATATTATTAGCTTGTACTTGACAAAACTTGGGAGGCAATGCATTTCCAATCATTAATGCTATTTTTGTTTTAGCTACACCAACTGGAAAAATGTAATCCGCAGGAAAAGTTTGCAACATTGCAGCTTCTCGAGCTGTAATACACCGATCTTGTTCGGGATGCAAAAAACGTCCTTTTGATGGATTAAGACAACCTCCAGTTATCGTGGTAGAATATGTATCCCATCGAAGTCTACCATAAACATCATTAAAACCAACATTTTCAGCTTTATGACAATTTAGTTGCCATTCTTCTCCCAGATCCTTCAAACTACCTCCATCATGAGGTATATGTTCAATAAGCATTTGTATACGATCTATATGACGTGGAAATATCTTATGAACTGAATCTGTACTTTCTTCCGGTTTAGGCAAACCAAAAATAGTTGTTCTCACCGTAGCCTTTTCATTAGTCGGTTTTGCTATTGAAATAGGTCCTAATCGAGAACCTACCATAACTAATCTCTTTCTATTTTGAGGAACACCATAGTCTTTTACATTTAATATATCATATTCTACATGATAACCAATAGCTTTGAGATATGATATAGCCCTATGAAAATCCTCTGACATTTCTAACCCAGGGACATTTTCAAGCATTATAGTAAATGGTTGTAAATCATCAACAAAACGAACGTATTCATTAATAAGAGAATTTCTTTCATCTTCTACAGGCTGATTTCTGTTTAATCTTCTTATAGAACTAAATCCTTGACACGGAGGACAACCTGCCAACAAATGTATAGTCTGTCCTTTCAAGGATTTCTGAAGTCTCTTTGTGTTAACAGTTCTTATATCTTGAGTGAATACTTCCGTTCTTTTATGATTCATTTTATATGTTAAAGAAGCTATAGGATCTATCTCAAAAGCAAATTTTGTTCTAAATCTCGCCATTCGAAGGCCTTCAGACATTCCTCCAGCACCAGAAAACAAATCTATAGATATATACTTCATAACCGTGCTTTTTTTATCATCTCCAATAATTGTTCTTGCAGAATTTCCGGAAAATCGGGACACCCATATCCCGAAATATTGTCCATAACAAACTGAAGTAGAGGTGATTTAAATGGATCTAAAACTGATGCTACTTTTGTAAAACCCCTTAAAGTTTTATAATTCAAAGAAACATTCTGTAGGCCTTCCGGCTTTTCTACTTTCACAGATGTTATACTTTTGGGAAGAACAACAAAATCCTCAAGAATAGAATCACCAACAGGAACAGCAGGTAACAATGTCATAGAAACCTGACAATTAGTTAAAGACGTTATCTTTGTCGAGTTGGTTGCAATAAACTTAAGCTGTTCCTTTGCCATATCGGATTCAATCTTTACTAATGGAATCAGAGAAATATAACCACCATTCTTCTTCCAGAATCTATTCATGTGACAATCTGATGAAAAAACAATAAAAAAGTCTCCCTCATCATTTTTCACAATGTCCCCCATAGCTACATATGAAGAAGGAGTATCATCATACAATCTATAAGCCCATACTTTTCTGACCTCTTTTATATTAGGTTCATTCTGTTTTATTATCGACATATTATCCCACACAATGTTATACATAGCTCTCTTATAACGAGGGACAATTACATCAATAAAATCTCCATTTGTAATATTATACTTTCCATCATTAAAACAGTCTTTTATAGATGCAAAAAATTCTTCCACTGACAATTGAGAAATTTCAGACAAAATTTTGTTTATAGCCAAATTGGATTTATATATTACTTCATGTCCATATCGAAAAGAAAAGTTTTGAGACTCTTTTTCTGTTATTTTTGAAAAAATTGATTCTACACTATCAACATCACCCTTATTCACAACATTTAATCTATTCCTAAATTTATAAAACTCTTGTTTTTGGACAATCTCATTTATTTCTAAAATATTATCAGATTCAGAGAAAATAAAAACCATCGTATGTGAACTTTCTAAAATCTTTAATAAATAAGACTCAGAATCATCAGAACCGGCTCCCATATTATAGTCCCAATCATAAATCATGATTTCAGGAGAATAAACATTATCACGTATATAATTATCATAAAATGCAGGAGAAGTAAAAGCACTAACAGACCAGTTCTCTTTGTCATTTAAAAGACGTTCGCAAAGACCTTTAACTACATGATCTCCCCATTCTGTACCTTCATTCCTTAATAAAAACTGAATAACCATTCCACTTATAATATCTGTATCATCAAAATATTGAGAAACAGGAATTTTGTCATCTATAAAACAAATTGTATGTTTCATTTTTCGTCCTCCTTTGTTACTGGAACATGATTAAAATCTATTGTAAACTGAGCACCACTAATATCCGTTATACGAGAATTATTCGGTGTTTCATAAATTGACCCTTTCATTGCATTCATGTATGTCTTACATATGTATAGTCCTAAACCACTTGGTGGAATTTTCATACTATATCCCGCTTCAAACAAATAAGGTCTAATTGCAGAATCAATCCCCGAACCTGAATCAGCAAAAACAATCAAACGATTTATGCTATCAATCTTAATTTTTATAATTCTTTTTTCTACAGGAATAAATGAAAGCCAATAAATGCTATTATCAAATAGATTTACAAAGATTTGACATAATGTTGAATATCTTGCAAAAACAGCAATGTCTTTATCAATATCAACTATCAGTTTTATCTTATTTCTTTCTATTTTAGCTTTAAAAACTTCTTTGGCATAATTAAGCGCCTGAAAAATCATAAACTCACGTTTTTTTTCATTACGAATTGTTCGCAACGGACTTAAACGTTTTAATTCCGATTTCAATGACTCTGAAGTAGATTGCAAATCTTCTAATTTGAATTCATTTGGATTTCCTGTTTTTATTAAATTCGTTATACCATGATAAAAATTAGATGCTATCTTATTTAATTCATGAAGCGAAACAGCTGCAGCTAACCCAAAACCAGCTTGCTCAGTTAATCTTTCTTGAACTCCTTCTATAAGCGATATACTTTTTTTCAAATTTTTAATCGATTCAGATAAATTCACTAAACCAGCTCTACGTTCTTGTACTGTATTCCCCAGCTTTTCAAGAATCTTCCAAGGATCGCTTTCAATAGAATAATGCTCACTAATTCCATCAATTATAGAAGAAGTTGTCTTTGTTACATCACTTAATTTTTTAGAATCGTGAACAACTCCTTTTGTTAAATTTGTATACTCATCCCGTTTATTGATATATTTAACCTCCAAAATATTTTGTACAATAGCAATCACCAATTGAGCTAAATCTTTATATGCCTGATTCTCAATTAGACCTTCTCTATTTGTTTTATCAATCAAGTCGATGTTCTCATATTGTTCAAGCTCTATATTGCCTATTAAATTATAATAAGAAATCCTAAACCCTTGCTTGATATTGCGTTGCGACAAACCAAGCCAATCATTCTTTGTTCCAGACTCTGCAGGAAAAATAATAACATTGTCCCGATAAATTGATATTCCCCCATAGTCAGAAAGGTAATCTTTCATTTCCTGTTGATCTGGACCATCAATCCAAGGCTTCGCTCTATACCAAGCATCTATATGAATATAAAAAGAGCCACACTCCGGTTTTCTTAACAGCTTCCCGTTTTCTCCTTTCCAATAATCAAGAGAAGCCATACGCAAATCATAATTAAAATCTCTCCATTCTTCTGTAGGAAGTGGAACAGAAGCTGGTGGATTAAATTTAAGAAAATAGTTTGTTAATATACCTTCTTCATTAACAGAAGCGTCAAGGCTAAAATTAGGAATAAAAACAGTATGTACTTCTTTTACCTCCAAATCAAGTATTTGAGGACATTCAAGATATGCAAAAAAAGGAGGATTCGCTATCTTTCTATTAGGATTTGGATTAGGAGAATTCAGTCTTAATATTGACTTATTAATATCTCTGATTTTCTCTTCGTCAAATTCAAAGTTATCCCGCCCCCCATATATTATAATTTGTGTACCAGAACCTTTATGACCATAGTCACGACTCAAAGGTTCTCTGGTCAACTCCACTCCAACAGAATTAAGATTTTTTCTATCTCCTTCTTCCGTCTCAAAATCATCCCAATTTAATCTCAAAACTAACTCATCCACTGATTCCTTTGTCTTTGTCCGGATGATAAGTTGTCTTCCCAAACGATTTGTTGCAAAGCGTCCAACTCCTTTTTCACCAAGCGGAATACGGCCACCATGTTCTTTCTTTAATTGATTTACCACAGACTTATATGCACCAAAATTTCCTGTTTTTTCGGCATTCTCTTTCTCTTTTCGAAGTTTGAATTTAACATTTGTTTTTATTGTTGAAGCAGGACGAAGCCAACCATTTTCAATCGTTTCACGACTCATTCCCACACCATCATCTTCAATAAGAATAACAGGCCCCGGAAGATCATTATAAACATATTGTTTAGAATCAATCGACAATAATTTGGGCAACTTTTCAAAACGAACTCGACAATAACTTGCTGCTGCATCAATAGAATTTTTAACCAACTCTAATATACCGACTTTTTCCGAACCAATAAGTTGCTCCCCTAAAATATTAACAAGATGAGCGTCAGATTCAAAATTTAACAATATATGTCCATCAAGACAAACTGTATCTAAAAATTTTTTACTAATCCGTCTTACTGCATTATTGTAATTATATGTGTTTGGATTATATTTTTGCTCAAGAATTTCTCCTTCATTGTTCTTATAATAAACAGGGACAGAAAAGGGTTTATAATCTGAAATTTCCACAAAATAATAATCTTCATTATTCTTATCTACGAAAGGAGATTTCTCAATACGACCATAACCGTAAAATTCTCCTTTTCCTTGTTTTATAGGCTCATAATACAGAAACTCTATAGGCAAATTTTCAAACAAAGACATATATGACTTTGTAGTATTTGCTGGGAAATGATAATATTTCCCAATAAAATCATTGTATTTATCTCCATTCCGATATTGAGTTAGCACTAAAGTATTTACTTGCATATCATTTTTTATCTTTTAATTGATACTCTTTTATTCCCCAACACTTTCTTTTCCTCACTCACCAAACGACGTTCCACTTTCTTCACATCCTCTGCAGGAGGTAGATTTTCTGGTACAATGCCACGTTGAATCAACATTTGACGAATAGCAGCATTATTATCTATATGCTCTTTACTGATAGCGGTTTCACCTTGCAAGTCTTTTGTCTGAACATTAACACTCGTCATTTCAGCAGCAAAATCCTTGGCCTTAATGCTGATGGTAGGCAAGAAATCCGCCAAAGGACGGGAAGATGGTACTCCCATCTTCTTTTTTAGTGTAGCTGTATTCAAACGGAAAAGAGCTTGGTCACCTTTCGAACGAATTATAGCAAATCCTCTGTCATCCACTCCACGTTCATAAAGTACACCCGAGAGCTTTTTCTCCGTTTCTTGCAACTTAGTACGGGCTTTCACACGTTCCACTTCCAACAATCGTTGCTCTATCAATTCCGCACGACGGGTTTGTACGGCAAAGTAGGTCTGTGCAAAGGCTATCTGAGGCTTGCGAGGGTCCCCATTTTGAGCGACCAGATAACAAGCATAGCGGGTAAGCATCATGTCATCAATTTCTCGTTCAGCACCAGAACCTAACACAACCATTTTCCTGACGTCAGGAAAATGGTCGGCTACTTCTTGACCTACATTTGCACAAGATTCTTTTGCCTTATCTATAACTTTAGAAAAATTTTCCCATTTACTATAACCAAGCAACTTCTGCAAGTCTCTCGCACTCCAACATTCCACTTGGTTCACTTCGCAAGCAGCCTGTTCGTATTCTTCAAACAACGATTGTATTTCTTCCGTTTTCATTTTATACTGTCAATAAAGTCAACACACAACAATCCAACTCTTCACCATTGAATATGCGAATATATATCATTTCCAAGAATTTTCCAAATTAATTCTATCAATCCGTCAAACTATCACATTATCAAAGGATTACGGCTGACAGATAAAGCAAAGAATCTGTCAGCCGTCTGTCAGGCAACCATCACCACCTTGTACATGCTGCCCTTCACCGTATGGATGCGCTCGGCACCCAAGGAGACAAGCATACGACCGAAACGGTTGAGGTTCATGCCACGCATTTCTTTCGGATAAGTATTGGCAAGATGCGTAAAGAGATCACCGGAGGAACATAGTTCATAGGATTCATCTTCTTTCGGCAAACGATAACAACGATAGAATACATCATGAGTTGGCGGATAGGTGTAATAAGGACGATTATGATTCATCAGCACCTCTTCCTCATCGGACGTGAACCAATAACGATGACCAGCGTCCAATTCCGATTTCAATTGCGCAAAGACCTGCTTATGCTCCAATGGCGAACAATCAATCTTCGTATCCAGTTTAATACATAAATAACGTCGGCTTCCCGTAGGGTCATTCAACAATTCACAACGATTGGAAGTACCGATAAATGATGCTATACGAGGAAGATGACTATATTGTGCCTTATGTGCTTTGCGAAAATGAAGGGAGGTCATTTGCATCAAATTCTTCAACAAAGGGAGCTTCTTTGATGAAAGTTTGTCGTATTCGTCGAGGTTTATCAAACCGAAAAGCGAAAGTTTCTGCTCGCATCCTGAGACACTGTTAAGGTCGAAACTGTCGGTATAATAATCTGCCAGCGATTCAGGTATTAAAAGCTTACAAAATGTAGATTTACCCATCCCTTGACGAGTGCTGACAAGTAACGGTGCTACAGCATTGGCGCAACGCCCCATCCTACCCGACCATTGTGCAGCCATACCGAGCAGCCATTTATGAAAACCATTCACCCAATGTTCGGCCGACGAGACTCGTAGAGCCAATGGAGTGACACGATCAACACCATCCCATTCGGGTAGATTTTTCATATAGTCAATAAAGGGATGATAATCGTCCAACCTCTCCGATTGAAGCAGGCGCGTTATATCCTTGTCCCAACAATGGATGCCATGGTCATGAGCATCCAAACAAAGCGTATTTGCAACCCGCTGATTTACTGGACGGTATACGTTTTCACCCTTCAGACAGATTTCTGCCTGCTCCGTTAACACGTTGTACCGAAACAGATATTTATCTTTTAAATATTCCTCCAATTGTGCAGATAAGGATTCATCCAGTTTTTGGGTGTTTTCAACTGGAGTATTTAAATCCGTTTCAATCTTTTCATTGATACCCAACCAACGTTTCAATAATTGTCTCATTATTTCTAACATAAAGCAATAAATTATAATTCTAATGAGGACAAAAATAATATCACAATCCGCTGATTCCAAATATTTTACAATAAATCAAAACTAATTTTAAACACACGAAATATTAGCTTGCACAATAATTAATACTTGTTTTAAACTAACGTAATGGATAGTGTGTCACTTGAGTGAATCAGCTGATTCACTCAAGTGAGTCGGTCGTTTCACTTTAGTGAGTCGATTGACTCACTAAAGTGAAGCAATAGATAAAACATTATATTAAAACGACTTTTACGATATTATAAATCAACTTCATCATGGAAACAACATTAGTTGTGGAAAATCATATTTCAAGAATTCTCAAAATTAGTTCAATTACAAAACGTTAATGTCTGATATTCGGATGACAGATTTCTGACATTTATTTACGAGGTATAGATTTGAATATCAATGCATTTGAAAATTGACAGATTTGAATTTATATTCAAAAGAGTGATTGTTGACACCAAAAATGAAACAAAAAAAAGAGGATGTATAAAATACACCCTCTTATGAGTCTGATAAAAAATAATGTATCATTGCTTCTTCAGTTCGAAGCCCAGCAGCATGCCGTCGAACTGCTCTACCAGCTTGCCGATGGCCGAGGCTTGGGAACTGAACTTGGAGGCGACACCCGTGATGGACTTCACTACGGACAACAGCTTGTCGGCATCGAACACAAAGCTCATGTTACTGCCCACGGTAACGACATTGGCCACCGTCTTCACACCCAGACGTCCGCCTTTGATGGTGATGGTCTTGGCTTGTGGGTCGAACTCGTAAGTGCCCTGTACAGTCTTGCCCTTGATGGTGTAGGAACAGGTCTTGTCTTCGTTGAAGGTGTAAGTGATGGTGTTGAGACCGGCTTTCTTGTAGATGCTGGCGAGTTTCTTTTCAATTTCGCTACCGGCAGCAGCACCGCCCACTTGCTTCAACAGGTCGTCGCCCTTGAGCTGGCAATCGGGACCTACATAGGTCCAGGTACCGATGATGGTGGTCTCGGTTGTGGCCTTATCGCCTACCACAGCATTGACAACTCCTGAAAGGATGGATTTCAAATCTTGTGCTTCGGCCTGCAAAGTGAGGGCGAAGGCACAAATGAGGATGGTAAAAATTCGTTTCATTTATTGAGTGATGAGTTATTGAGTGATGAGTGATGATTATTATCTCCCTTTGACTACTCTGACTATTCAAGGACTAGGCAAACCTTGTCCCTACTTTTAATCATTCCATCAACAAGCCTTGAAACTCATGTCGAGCCCCTTCACCGAGTGAGTGAGCGCACCGAAGGAGATGAAATCCACCCCTGCCTGTGCATAAGGAAGCATGGTTTCGTAAGTGATGCCGCCCGATGATTCGGTTTCGCAACGTCCTGCCACGATTTCAACAGCCTTGCGAGTGTCCTCGGGAGTGAAATTGTCGAACATGATGCGGTCAACGCCTTCGTCGAGGGCTTGTTGCAGTTCGTCAAAGTTGCGCACTTCGAGCTCTATTTTGAGGTTCTTGCCCTTGGCCTTGCAATATTCCTTGGCACGAGTCACAGCGTTGTGGATGCCTCCAGCAAAGTCGACGTGGTTATCCTTGAGGAGAATCATGTCGAACAAGCCGATGCGGTGGTTGCATCCGCCACCAATCTTCACGGCCATCTTTTCGAGGATACGCATGCCGGGAGTGGTCTTGCGGGTATCGAGCACACGGGTGCCGGTGCCTTCCACCTTCTTCACATAGCGGGCAGTCATGGTAGCAATGCCACTCATGCGCTGCATGATGTTGAGCATGAGGCGTTCGGTTTGGAGCAAGGACTGAATCTTACCTTCTACCACCATAGCCACATCGCCGGGCTTCACAGGGGTGCCGTCTTCGATAAACACTTCCACCTTCATTTCGGGGTCGAAACGGTTGAACACCATCTTGGCAATTTCGATGCCGGCCAGAATGCCTTCTTCCTTGATGAGGAGTTTTGACTTGCCCATGGCATCGGATGGGATGCAGGACAGTGTGGTGTGGTCGCCATCGCCTATATCTTCAGCAAACGAAAGGTCGATGAGTCGGTCAATCAGTTCTTTTACAATCTTTTCGTCCATAATGTGCGTTTTATTGATGATTCGATTGGCAAAGGTATCGATTTTCCTTATTTTTGCAAAGCAAAACGACAAGAAGGTTATGAAAATTACATTGCTGGTAGTAGGCAGAACCGTTGAGAAGCATTACATAACGGCCATCGACGACTATGTAGGGCGCACAAAGCACTTCACCCCCTTCGACATGGAGGTGATTCCGGAACTGAAGAACACGAAGAGCCTGAGCATGGAGCAACAGAAGGAGAAGGAAGGCGAACTGATACTGAAAGCCCTCCAGCCGGGCGATGTGGTGGTGCTGCTGGATGAGCACGGCAAGGAGTTCCGCTCGGTGGAATTCGCATCGTGGATAGAGCGCAAGATGCACACGGTGAACAAACGGCTGGTGTTTATCGTCGGGGGGCCTTATGGATTCTCGCCAAAGGTGTACGAGGCAGCGCACGAGAAAATTTCACTTTCCAAAATGACGTTCTCCCACCAGATGATTCGGCTCATCTTCGTGGAACAGCTCTACCGGGCATTCACAATTCTGAACAACAATCCTTATCACCACGAGTAAAACAAGTCCACACAAACAGGGAGGTGGTCGCTGAAACCACCCAGATAATCCATACCATTGTACGTACGGAAGGGCTTGTCGCCCCCATATTTCTCATCCTCGACAAGGAGGAACGGAAGGCGGAGAATCTGTGCATGGGCATCGGAGGTGCGGATACCGGCATCGGGCAAGAGCATGCCTTCGGACACCAGCAGATGGTCGAGAATCCCCCAATCGCCCCGATAGCGGTAAGTGCCACCTTGCTTGTCGTTCATCAGGTTGTGAAGGCCGACCTTGCGCAGGGAGGTGACTGAAGGGTCGGAAGGATAGTCGTTGAAATCGCCCATCACCAGCACATGAAGATGGCTACGGACAGCGGCAAGGCGCGTCACAGCATTGGCCAACAGTTGGGAGGTGGTGCGACGATAGGAATCAGACTTCTTCGTGCCTCCGGCTCTGGAGGGTTTGTGAAGGACAAACACATCGAGGGTATCGCCAGAAGCGATTCGTCCACTGACACGAAGGATGTCGCGGGTAGGACCTTTGCCCAGTCGCCGATGGGGCACACGAATGATTTCCTTCTCCAACAGGCGGAAGACATCCGGGCGATAGAGCAAGGCCACATCAATGCCACGCTGGTCGGGCGAAGCGGTCATGATATAGTCATAGCCGGCTTCACGAAGCAGGGAATGGCGGACAAGGGCTGTCAGACAGGTGTCATTCTCCACCTCGCAAAGACCTACCAAGGCGGGCACTCCATCGTCGGTTCCTGCATGGACAATGACACGGGCAATGTTGTCGAGCTTCTCCAAATAACGCCGGTAGGTCCATCGACGGGCAGCCTTGGGAAGGTATTCGTTGTCGTTCTTGCGCTTGTCGTCAAAAGTGTCGAACAGATTCTCCACATTATAGAACATCGCGCGAAAGGACTCTTGCGCCTGGAGGGAAACCGGAAGAAAGACAAAATGGAATGTCATCCAGAGCGCAGCGAAAAATCTCGGACACATCCATTTCGTGCAACCGAGATTCTTCGTCACCACGTACCTCTGAATGACATTCATAACAAGTATGGTTTACTTCTGTGGGACATGAGCCAGCACGTCCAACAGGTGTTGCCAGAACTTTTCTACCGACGGGATGTGCATGCGTTCGTCGGGAGAATGGACACCACGCAAGGTAGGACCTGTAGAGAACATGTCGAGCGAAGGATATTTTTCGAGGAACAAGCCACATTCAAGGCCTGCATGAATGGCCTTTACCTTGGGTTCAACACCAAACAGGCGCTTGTAGCTCTCTACCGCCACACGAAGGATGTCGGACGAAGGATTGGGCTTCCAACCAGGATAGCCATCGCCGGTTGTCACTTTTGCACCTCCCAATTCGAAGGCCGAACGAATCATCTCACTCATGTCCTGACGCGAGGAAAGGATTGAGCTTCGTTGGCTGGTCACGATGCGGATGCATCCTTCTTCCATCTTGATGGAAGCAAGGTTAGAGGAGGTTTCAACCAGTCCTTCCATGTCCTGACTCATGGCATATACACCATTGTGAACCGCATAGACAGACTTCAGGAGGTTCTTCACCACCTGTCGGTCAATCGCCTTTGCCACAGGGCTTTCAGAGGAAAGTTCGGTGCGGAGGTTTGGCTCCGTCACACTGTATTCATTTTCAATTTCAGCGGTATAGATGTTCATGTCGATGCGCACGGGTTCCTTATATTTCATAGGTACGGCACAGAGCGCTTCGGCTTCGCGAGGGATGGCATTGTGGAGATTGCCTCCGTCGATGTGGCACAAGTAGAAGTCATACTTGGCTTGCAACTGGGTGAGGAAACGCACGAGCAGCTTGTTGGCATTGGCGCGGTTCTTGTTGATGTCATCACCCGAATGTCCGCCCGAGAGCCCCTTGATGGCCACACGAAAGAAGAAATAGTCTTGTGGGGCATCGATGGTTTGATAAGCGAATTCGGCGGTAGTGTTGGCACCTCCGGCACATCCGATGAACAGCTCACCTTCATCTTCCGAGTCGAGGTTGATGAGGATATCGCCTTCCATAAAGCCTTCCTTCAAGGCGAATGCACCTGTCAAACCGGTTTCTTCATCGACAGTAAACAGACATTCGATAGGACCATGCTGGATGTCGTCAGCAGCCAATACGGCCAACTGAGTGGCTATACCGATGCCATTGTCGGCTCCAAGAGTTGTTCCCTTTGCCTTCAACCATTCACCATCCACATAGGTTTGGATGGGGTCGTTCAGAAAGTCGTGCTCCACATCGCCGTTCTTCTCGCACACCATGTCGATGTGTGACTGGAGAATGACAGTCTTCAAACTTTCCATGCCGGGAGTGGCAGGTTTCTTTATCAGGACATTGCCAGCCTCGTCAGTCTTCACTTCGAGCGAGTGCTTTTCAGCGAAAGCCAACAGGTAGGCTCTGATTTTCTCTTCGTGCTTCGACGGACGGGGCACTTGGCACACTTCGTCGAAATAATGAAACACCGATGTCGGTTTCAATTGAATGTTTTCCATAATCCTCTATTTTTTTAAGTTACTTGTTCTTTTTATCCAATAAAAGCTATATATTTGCATCGCAAATTTAATGGAAATGCTTGAAACTATCTACTTAACCGCAATAATTGTTGGCATTTGCGTCTTTTTATTGGGAATTGGAATCATTTTTAAGAAGAAATTCCCCAACACACATGTCAGTGGAAACAAAGCCTTGCGGAAGAAAGGCATCGGGTGCGTACAGTCACAGGACAGGGAAGCCAGAAAGGAAAACCCGCATCGAATAGCCGAGAGAGTGAAGCATGAGAAGAACGAAAACAATTAAAAAACAAATCAATATGAAAAGAACTTCATCTATCCTGAAAGGATTATTTGCACTGGCAGTAGCATTCACATTTACCCAGTGCGCCAACAACTCAGCACAACAACCTGTACAGGCATCACAAGCTGCCGGTTCAGCAGACGTCAAGATCGCTTTCGTTGAAATCGATTCTTTGTTGACAAAATACAACTTCTGCAAGGACCTGAACGAAATGATTATCAAGAAGGAAGAAAACATCCGCACTACCTTGAACGAAAAGGCCAAGAAGCTGGAAAAGGACATGGCTGAATTCCAACGCAAGTATGAAAACAACGGATTCGCAAGCCCTGAACGTGCCCAACAGGAATATAACCGCATCCAGAAGCAACAACAAGACTTGCAGGAACTGCAACAGAAGTTGACTGCTGAATTGGCTAACGAACAACAGAAGAACAACCTTGAGTTGCGCGATTCTATCAACTCATTCATCAACGTGTACAACAAGGACAAGGGTTATGACCTCATCATCAGCAACGCCGCTATGGACAACCTGATTTATGGTAACCCTGCATTCAACATCACCAACGAAATCATCGAAGGTTTGAATGCACGCTACTCACCCACTTCCAGCAAGTAATCAAAGGGAAACAAACCATACAAGTCCGGAGACAATTCCCGTTTCCGGACTTTTTTTATCCAAACAAAAACCTTCCGGCAAACGTTGTCGGTACAATCCCACACCAAGGAACAATGAGAATCATAAGCACACTGATCATGCTCGTTGCCTTTCTGATGCCCATGAGTGCACAGGAAAGCGACACCAACAAGGGAAACATCATCGAAATGGACGAACTGATGTTTCTGACAAGAGTATTCAACTATACGGATGAAAATGCCACCGAATGGAAATACATCGGCGACAAACCTTGCATCATCGAATTCTATGCCACCTGGTGTGCACCTTGCCGAATGATTTCACCCATCCTGAAGGAGATTGCCGAACAATACAAGGACAGCATCTACGTTTTCAAAGTGGATGTGGACAAGCAAAAGAAACTGGCAGGTGCTTTGGGTATCCAATCCATGCCCACCATCTTCTTCATCCCCAAAGATGACAAGCCTCAGGTTATAGTCGGGGCTGCTGACAAGGCTACCTTCCATCGAGCGGTGAAGCAAGTGCTGCTGAAAGAAGGAAAATAATGAAAATAGAAGAAGGAGAGGTAACCCCTCTCCTTCTTCATTATCTGATGTCCCAACCTGGATTACTTCTTGAAGTAACGGTTGAACAAACCTTCGAATCCCTTACCGTGACGGGCTTCGTCCTTACACATTTCATGAACAGTGTCGTGGATAGCATCGAGGTTCAACTGCTTGGCACGTGTAGCGATGCGCTTCTTGTCTTCGCAAGCACCACATTCAGCATTCATACGCTTTTCAACGTTGGTCTTGGTATCCCATACCACATCACCCAACAGTTCTGCAAACTTAGCTGCATGTTCAGCTTCTTCCCATGCATAGCGCTTGAAAGCTTCAGCAATTTCAGGATAACCTTCGCGATCGGCCTGACGGCTCATTGCCAAGTACATACCCACTTCTGTACATTCACCCATAAAGTGATTGTTCAGGTCCTTTATCATTTCATCGTCACATCCCTTGGCAACACCAATCACGTGTTCATCGGCAAATTGCAAACCACCTTCTGTTTCTTCCATTTCCTTGAACTTGCTTGCAGGAACTTTACACAATGGACACTTTTCAGGAGCTGCGTCACCTTCGTGAATATAACCACATACTGTACAAATAAATTTCTTTGCCATAATCTTAGTGTTTAATAGTTAGTTATTAAGTTAATCAATTCTCTTCTTTTTTCATTTGAGAAGCACATGACGGGCAAATGCCCTTATAATATTGATGAATCTCTTCCACATCGAAACCATTCAAATTCATGGAATGTACCTTTTCCTCTTCCCTATTGGCCGGGAAATCATAAATCCGATTGCATTTCTTGCAAAGGAAATGGGCATGTAACTGGATGTCGGCATCATAGTTCACATTGCGTTCATCGATGGTCAACATCTGGGCAGCACCGTGTTCCACAAACAACTTCAAAGTGTTATATACCGTGGTCTTCGACAAGGTAGGAATCTCGTCACACAAAGCCATGTAAATCTCGTCAATGGACGGATGCGTGCGATGTTCCAAAAGATAATCCATAATGGCAATCCGCTGAACAGATGGCTTGATGTCATAATTCAACAAATAGTCATACGTTCTCATAACTTTTTCTTATTTGTAATTATTACAATTTCTTTCTAAGTGCAAAGATAGATGATTTTTAGAAACCACCAAACTTTTCAGTTATTTTTTTCTATTTTTTTTCTTCTTACCCTCCATCGTATGCAGGGATTGATTAATTTTGCACCATCATCAGATAATATATTAAGGTATGAAACACGGATTTGTTAAAGTAGCAGCTGCCATCCCACAGGTAAAAGTTGCCGATTGTAAGTTCAATGCCCAACAAATAGACACTCAAATAGCCATTGCAGAAGGCAAAGGGATACAGATCATTGTATTTCCGGAATTGAGCATCACCGGTTACACTTGTGCCGACCTATTTGGTCAGACACTCTTGTTGGAAGAGGCAGAAATCGCCTTGATGCAGATTATGAACAACACCCGTCAGATGGACATCATCTCCATCGTGGGTATGCCCATTGCTTCAAATTCACTCTTGATGAATGGTGCTGTGGTTATCCAAAGAGGAAAGATTCTGGGAGTCATACCAAAGAGTTACCTTCCCAATCATGGGGAAAACAATGAACAGCGATGGTTCTCGCCTGCCAGCAAATATATAGAACCAAGTATCCGCCTTTGCGGACAAAATGTGCCATGCAGTCCTGAACTGATTTTTGAAACACCGGAAGTGAACTTCGCTGTTGAAATAGGAAGTGACTTGTTTACACCCGTTCCTCCCAGCGCTTCGTTGGCCTTGAAAGGCGCGGAAATCATCTTCAACCCTTCAGCCAGCATTGAAGTCATCGGAAAGCACAACTACCTTCTCCAAACCATCGCCCTGCAATCGTCACGTTGCTTGTGTGGGTATGTGATGAGTTCTTGCGGATTCGGAGAATCGACCACCGATGTGGTTTATGGAGGAAACGCAATGATAGCGGAATATGGTAACATACTGGCAAGTTCCGAGCGTTTTTCTTTGAAAGAACAACTTGTCATCAGCGAAATTGATGTGGAACTCATCCGCAATGAACGTCGCGCCAACACACTTTTCACTTCAAGCCTCGGAGAAAGCAAGCCGGCCATACACATAGCTACAGAAATGACCAACCCACGGGATTTGGTTTTGACTCGTCCCGTTGAACCTCATCCATTCGTACCCAAAGGCGAGGAACTGAACAAGCGATGTGAAGAGATTTTCGCCATCCAAATAGCAGGCTTGGCCAAGCGATTGGTACATATCAATGGGAAGACAGTAGTTCTCGGCATCTCAGGCGGATTGGATTCTACCCTGGCGCTGTTGGTGTGTGCCAAGACTTTCGACAAACTTGGATTGTCCAGAAAAGGCATTATAGGTATCACCATGCCAGGATTTGGCACTACTGACCGCACCTATAACAATGCACTTCACCTGATGGCTTCATTGGGTATTACCATTCAGGAAATCAGCATCAAGGAGGCTTGTATCCAACATTTCAAGGATATTGACCACGATATGACCATTCACGACGTGACTTACGAAAACGGACAAGCGCGCGAACGCACACAGATACTGATGGATGTGGCCAATAAAGTGAACGGATTGGTTGTCGGTACAGGGGATTTGTCCGAGTTAGCTTTGGGATGGGCAACCTACAATGGTGACCACATGTCCATGTATGGAGTCAATGGAAACATTCCCAAGACCTTGGTGAAGTATCTGGTCAACTGGGTAGCACTGAATGGAGTGGACAACGAATCGCGAAACACCTTGCTCGACATCGTCGATACACCCATCAGCCCTGAATTGATACCAGCTGACGAAATGGGTAACATCAAGCAAAAGACAGAAGACTTGGTGGGGCCTTACGAATTGCATGACTTCTTCATCTACCACTTCCTGCGATTCGGATTCCGCCCATCAAAGATTTTATATCTGGCAAGCAATGCCTTCCGTAAAGAATATAGTGAAGAGACCATCAAGAAATGGTTGACCACCTTCTGTCGTCGTTTCTTCCAACAACAATTCAAGCGTTCGTGCTTGCCCGACGGTCCTAAGGTGGGTTCTGTAGGAATAAGCCCACGCGGTGACTGGAAGATGCCAAGCGATGCTTGCGCTGCACTTTGGCTGAAAGAATGTGAAGATTTATAAGTTTTCACCACAGATTACTCAGATTTTCACAGATAATAATATCAAATAAATCTGTGTTAATCCGTGTAATCTGTGGTGAATCAATCAGAGAGTTCCCTTACTGGAAGGAACTTCAAAATGATAGATATCACGCTTGATGGCCATCTTGATAGCACGAGCCAATGCCTTGAAGATACCTTCTATCTTATGATGCTCGTTTTGTCCTTCTGCCTTGATGTTCAAGTTCATGCGGGCTGCATCGCTCAATGACTTGAAGAAATGCAGGAACATTTCCGTCGGCATCTCCCCTACTTTTTCGCGCTTGAATTCCGCATCCCATACCAACCATGGGCGTCCTCCGAAGTCGAGGGCCACCTGGCAAAGGCAATCATCCATCGGCAAGCAATAGCCATAGCGTTCAATACCACGTTTGTCGCCCAACGCCTTGGCAATACAATCTCCCAATGCAATGGCCGTATCTTCGATGGTATGATGCTCATCAACATCCAAATCGCCTTTTACACGGATAGTCAAATCCAATCCTCCATGCTTGCCAATCTGTTCCAACATGTGGTCAAAGAATCCCAAGCCTGTGGCTATGTCACACTTACCGCTCCCGTCCAAATCTACCTTTATATAGATATCAGTTTCCTTCGTGGTGCGTGTCACTTCTGCAATACGTTCACCGGCAAAAAGAAACTCGGCAACCTTGTCCCAATCCTTGGTAGCCAATGCGCAATAATCCTCCAATCCTTTTTCTATCAAGGCACTCTTGTCATCTTGCAGATAAATGGCCTTACATCCCAAATTCTTAGCCAATTCCACATCCGTATATCGGTCGCCTATCACAAAACTTCCTGCCATGTCATACTCAGGATTGTTCAAATACTTGCCCAACATACCCGTGCGAGGCTTGCGGGTAGGCGCATTGTCTTCAGGAAAACTACGGTCAATAAACACTTCGTCGAAGGTAATGCCCTCATTTTCCAGAGTCTTCATCACCAAGTTATGTACTGGCCAGAAGGTATCTTCCGGGAAAGAAGAAGTGCCCAAGCCATCCTGATTGGTGACCATAGCAAACTCAAAATCAAGCTTGCTACGTACAAAACCGAGATTACGAAAAACTTTGGGGTAGAATTCCAATTTCTCATAGGCATCCAACTGATAATCAACGGGTGGTTCGATAACCAGTGTCCCATCTCTGTCTATGAACAATACCTTTTTCATTCGATGTAACTTTTTAGTGCTTCCAACAACTTGTCGTTCTCTTCGGGAGTACCAATGGTGATACGAAGACAATCGCCACAAAGAGCGATATTGGTACGGTTTCGTACAATGATTCCTTGACTCACCAAATAGGCATAAGCCAATTTGGCATCCTTCACCTTGGTCAAGAAGAAGTTTGCATCCGAAGGAAAAACCCTTCTGCAACAATTCAACTTCACAAACTCAGACATCACCCGCTCGCGTTCCTTCAACAGAATCTCCACCCATTCCTTCACTTTTTCGGGGCTCTTCAGCAATTCGATGGCTTGTCTTTGGGTGAGCTCATTCACATTATAAGGATACTTGATTTTGTTGAACAGGTCAATGATGGCCTCCGATGCGAAAGCCATGCCCAAACGGATGGCTGCACATCCCCAAGCCTTCGAGAATGTCTGAAGCACAATCAGATTGGGATACTTGTCGAGGTCGAGCAAGAACGAACGGGCATCTGAGAAATCGATATACGCTTCGTCTACCACCACCAGTCCTTCAAAAGTTTCCAGTAACTTTTCTATTTCCTGACGACCAAGGTTATTGCCCGTTGGATTGTTGGGCGAACAAAGAAAAATCGCCTTAGTGTTTTCGTCAACAGAAAGCATTACTTTATCAGCTGTAAAGTGATAGTTTGCATCGAGTAAAACCTTGCGATACTCCACGTCATTCACATCCGCACAAACTTGATACATGCCATAGGTCGGGTCAATGGCCACTACATTGTCTACGCCCGGCTTACAAAATGTTCTGAATACCAAATCTATCGCTTCATCGCTGCCATTTCCCAGGAAAATCTGTTTGCGTCGAACTCCCTTAAGCGAAGCAATCAATTCCTTCAATTCCTTTTGCAAGGGGTCGGGATAACGGTTATAGGGTGCGTGGAAAGGGTTCTCATTGGCATCGAGAAACACCGAAGCCTCCACCCCGCTATATTCATCACGCGCCGACGAGTAAGGTTGCAAAGCCCAAACATTGGGACGCGCCAATTCTTTCAATTCTTTCATACTTATTGGATTGTCTTAAGTCTTACACTCACCGCATTCTTGTGTGCGTCGAGCTGTTCGTTGGACGCCATCACTTCAATGGCAGGTCCTATGTTCAATATCCCTTCACGAGTAATTTCCTGGAAAGTAATCTTTCGGATGAAACTATCCAAGCTCACTCCGCTATATGCCTTGGCATATCCATTCGTCGGCAAGGTATGATTCGTACCAGAAGCATAGTCACCGGCACTCTCAGGTGTCAATGAGCCCAAGAATACAGAACCTGCATTAACCACCTTTTCAGCCAATTCCATATAGCTCTTGGTTTCGATGATGAGGTGTTCCGGTGCATATTCATTAGTCATGCTGATGGCTTCATCCATATCCTTCACTAAAATCAATTTGCTGTTTACCAACGATTTGGAAGCTATTTCCATACGAGGCAACAAAGCCAGTTGGCGTTGAACTTCCTCTTCCACGGCCGACACCAAAGCTTCCGAAGTGGTTATCAGCACCACTTGGCTATCCACTCCATGTTCAGCTTGTGAGAGAAGGTCGGCTGCCACAAAAGCCGGATTGGCTGATTCATCGGCCAGTACTTCCACTTCCGAAGGACCTGCAGGCATGTCTATAGCAACATCATGAAGCGATACTTGTTGCTTGGCTGCCATTACGTATTGATTACCAGGTCCAAATATCTTGTATACCTTAGGCACACTTTCCGTACCATAGGCCATTGCGCCAATGGCTTGCACGCCACCAGCTTTGAATATCTTGCTTACTCCTGCAACTCGGGCTGCATATAGGATGGCCGGATTCACTTTTCCTTCTTTATTCGGAGGAGTACAGAGAACTATTTCCTTACAACCAGCTATCTTGGCCGGAGTAGCCAGCATCAATACTGTCGAGAACAAGGGCGCTGTACCTCCAGGGATGTACAACCCCACCTTTTCAATGGCTACTGCCTTCTGCCAACAAGTGACACCCGGTTTGGTTTCTACCTTTTTTCCTACAAACTTTTGTGCAGAGTGGAAAGTACGAATGTTTTGTTCAGCCAACTGGATGGCTTTCTTCAGCTCGTCCGAAACCATTGATTCGGCTTCTTCGATTTCAGCTTCGCTAACCGTCAAGCCATTCAATTTCACCTTGTCAAAGCGTTCCTCGTAATCCAGCACCGCCTTGTCACCTTCCGCCTTGATACGATCGAGCACTTCGCTCACCGTACCTCGCAGCGTTTCCATATTCATGACGGGGCGTTTCAACAATTCAGCCCATTCACTTGGTTGGGGATAACGTATGATTTTCATGGCTTACAATATCATTTTTTCAATGGGAAGTACCAAGATACCTTCTGCACCCAGTGCCTTCAACTTGCCGATAATTTCCCAGAAACATTTCTGGTCGAGCACAGTATGAACAGAACTCCAACCTTCTTGCGCCAATGGCATCACGGTGGGGCTCTTCATACCCGGAAGTACTTCGATGATTTCTTTCAACTTGTCGGTCGGCGCATTCATCAACACGTACTTCTTATCTTCAGCTGCCTTCACCGCTTCAATACGGAAAAGGAGTTCTTCCAGAATTGCCTTCTTCTCTTCCGACAAGTTCTTGTTTCCAATGAGCAATGCCTCGCTCTTCATCACTACTTCCACTTCCTTCAATCGATTGCTGACCAAGGTTGATCCTGAGCTTACAATATCAAAGATGGCATCTGCCAGACTGATGCCCGGAGCTATTTCCACCGAACCTGTTATGACATGAATATCTGTATGGATGCCATTTTTGTCCATAAAGTTCTTCAAGATACCCGGATAGGAAGTAGCAATCTTCCGACCTTCAAACCATGAAAGGCCAGGATAATCCACATCCTTAGGGATAGCCAATGAAAGGCGACACTTGCTGAAGCCCAATCTGCGTACAATCACTGCATCTTCATCGCGCTCAACATATTCATTTTCTCCGACAATACCCAAATCTGCCACTCCGTTGGCCACCGATTGAGGAATATCATCATCGCGCAGGAAAAGTACTTCGATGGGGAAATTAGATGATTGAACCAACAAAATTCTCTTGGAAGACGGAATCTTGATGTCCGCCTCTTGCAACAATGCCATTGTTTCTTCAAACAAACGGCCTTTCGATTGTACCGCAATTCTAAGCATAATTCTATTTTACCTTAATGATTTATTCCTATTTATTTAATAAAAAAGGCTTACCACTTCGGCAAGCCTTTCAAAATATCATTGACTACAACAACATCCCAGCCCACCGATTCAATCGTTAGGATAATGGCGATGATGAGTTGTAGTTATTCTTTGCATAATTATTTCCGTTTACTGGCGACAAATGTAAAGCGATTATTTGATATATACAAATTTTTATCGCAGAAAGTTCATTTTTTCTTTCATTCAAACGGATTTACTACTTCATTCTCGACTTCGCATCCCATGAACTTCATCTCCTCCTTTACCTTTTCTTTCGAGAAAGTAAAATAAGTACATGTTGCCTTGGTGCAGATTTCTCCTTGATGATTGGATAAAGTGGCATCGACCAGCACAATGTTCCGACGGATTTCACGAATAGAAGCCCGAAGTACCACAAACGGATCTTTAGTGTCAATCGACTTCAAGTATCTCGTTTCCATTTTCGAAGTAACACCCGTTGTTTGAAGCTTGCGCAAGATAACCCATGCACAGATTTCATCCAGCAATACGGCCTGTATACCTCCATGCAAAGTGTCAATCCAACCCTGATATTGAGGTTGTGGTTTCCAGATGCTCACCACTTCATCACCGTCTTCATAAAACTCCATTTTCACTCCAGCTTCGTTATTGGGTGCACAGCCGAAGCAGTTATATCCTTCCATTCCCTTCCAGGGATTGATGATTCGTTTCATAACACAGAATTAGAATTCATAGTCTACACAAGCTCTGTCTTGCTTGGCATCTTTCAGGATACCTGCAGCTGAAACATGGTCAGGATGAGCCGCATAAAGTTTCACATCATCCAAGGTGTCGAATTCACTTTCCAAACAGATGTCCCATGACTCAGCTTCATTGATATTCCAACCGACAAACACCTTACGAATGACATCAATCTTAGCAGGAAGGGCTTCAATTGCTTCCTTGAAACGGGTTATCACTTCCATCTTTTCAGTGGCCGAAAGGCTATCCTTCAGTTTGAACATTACAATATGCTTTACCATAATATTTGTTATTTAAATTATTTATTCTACTTTTATGCGGCAAAAATAATTATTTCAACCCAATGAAACAAATATCTCTTTGGTTACTTGCCTGTATCTGTATGCTCTCATGCCGTCCGAAGGTAAGTAACAGCGACAATCTCCACTACGACTTGCCTCAAATGCAGGACAGCGGTGTATTGGTTGTACTTACTTTGAACAGTTCCATCTCCTATTTCGACTATCGAGGGGAACCCATGGGCTTTCAATACGAATTGGCCAAACAGTTTGCCGAGTCATTGGGATTGAAGCTGGAAATCAAGACTGGCCGAAACACCCGCCAACTGGTACAGATGTTGCGGCAGGGAGAAGGTGACCTCATCGCCTACCCGCTTCCTATCACCCGAATACTGAAAGACAGCCTCCTATATTGTGGCGAGGAAATTATCACCCATCAAGTCCTGGTGCAACGCAACCGGAAAAAAGTGAAACCGTTGACCAATGTAACGCAACTGATTGGAAAAACTGTCCATACCAAACCCGACAAACATTTGAGTCGACTGAACAACCTCAACGATGAACTGGGAGGTGGTATCCTCATCCAACCGGTAGACAACGACAGCCTTTCCATTGAAGACCTTATCGCCCAAGTGGCAAGCGGAGAAATCGATTACACCGTTTGCGACAACGAATTAGCCCGTCTGAACAAGTCCTACTATCCCCAACTGAACATTTCGCTGGCTATCAGTTTCGACCAACGGGCTTCATGGGCTGTCAGACAAAGTTCACCTTTGTTGGCTGAAGCAGCAAACAAATGGCATCACGAGAATGCAACCTCCCCAGCCTATCAGGCTAGTACGAAACGCTATTTTGAAAACAGCAAACGAACTCCACAAGGTTCCATACTCTCCATCAAGGAAGGCAAGATTTCCCATTACGACTCATTGTTCAAGAAATATGCCGAAGAAATCGGATGGGATTGGCGATTATTGGCCTCCTTGGCCTATACCGAATCTAATTTCGACACCACAGCAGTTTCGTGGGCAGGTGCCAAAGGATTGATGCAACTCATGCCCCACACGGCAAAGGTCATGGGTGTACCAGAAGGGAAAGAACAGAATCCTGAAGAAAGCGTAAAGGCCGCCACGAAATATTTGAAGCAGATTAGCCGTTCGTTCAGCCGCATTGAAGACCCCGATGAAAAGATTAAGTTCGTCCTGGCATCCTACAATGCCGGACTCGGACACATCTTCGACGCCATGGCATTAGCCGAGAAGTATGGTAAAGACAAATACAAGTGGGACGGGAATGTTGCTGATTATGTATTGCTTAAAAGCAATGAGGAATATTACACCGACCCTGTTTGCAGAAATGGATACTTCCGAGGACGCGAGACTTTCAATTTCGTCAAGGACATTCTCTCACGTACCGAAACCTACAAACAGAAAATTAAAGAGTAATTAATTAACATGAGTTCGATATATTATGATTAAACTGATATCAAATTCACGTTAATTATATTTGAATGGATATTATAATAAAAGAGCGTAGCCGGAAAACTCCGACATACGCTCTTAGGTCGTATTAAGACAATGAAATATTAGTCTTCCATCAACTTGCGATAGCGTACACGCTTCGGCTCTTCGTTGCCCAGACGCTTCATCTTGTTTTCTTCGTATTCTGAGTAAGAACCCTGGAAGAAGAACACTTCGCTGTTGCCTTCGAAAGCGAGGATGTGTGTACAGATACGGTCGAGGAACCAACGGTCGTGGCTGATGACAACCGCACAACCGGCAAAGTTTTCGAGACCTTCTTCGAGTGCACGGAGTGTGTTCACATCAATATCATTGGTCGGTTCGTCGAGGAGGAGTACATTACCTTCTTCCTTCAAGGCCATGGCCAAATGCAGACGGTTACGTTCACCACCCGAGAGCACACCACAGAGCTTTTCCTGGTCGGCACCCGAGAAGTTGAAGCGACTCAAATAGGCACGGGCATTCACATCGCGGTTACCCATACGAATCAAGTCATTGCCACCGCTCACTACCTGATAAACACTCTTGTTCGGGTCGATGTCTTTGTGTTGCTGGTCAACATATGCCAACTTCACGGTTTCACCCACTTCGAAATTACCCTTGTCGATGCTTTCCAAGCCCATAATGAGGCGGAAAAGGGTTGTCTTACCAGCGCCGTTAGGTCCAATCACACCCACGATGCCGTTCGGAGGAAGCATGAAGTTGAGGTTGTCGAAGAGCAACTTTTCGCCATAAGCTTTCTGCACACCAATGGCTTCGATGACCTTGTTACCCAAGCGAGGACCATTCGGGATGAAGATTTCGAGCTTTTCTTCTTTTTCTTTTACGTCTTCGTTCAAGAGCTTATCGTAAGAGTTCAAACGAGCCTTACCCTTCGCCTGACGAGCCTTCGGAGCCATGCGCACCCATTCCAATTCGCGTTCAAGAGTCTTGCGACGCTTGCTGGCGGTCTTTTCTTCCATTTCCATGCGCTTGGTTTTCTGTTCCAACCAGCTGCTGTAATTGCCCTTCCAAGGAATACCTTCGCCACGGTCAAGTTCAAGAATCCATCCGGCAATGTTGTCGAGGAAGTAGCGGTCGTGGGTGATACAGATGACGGTACCTTCGTATTGTTGCAAGTGTTGTTCCAGCCAGTCGATGGATTCGGCATCGAGGTGGTTGGTCGGTTCGTCAAGCAGTAACACATCGGGCTTCTGCAACAAAAGGCGACAAAGAGCCACACGGCGGCGTTCACCACCCGAAAGTACCTTCACCGGTTGGTCTTCGGCCGGACAACGGAGAGCGTCCATGGCGCGTTCCAACTTGCTGTCGAGGTTCCATGCATCGGTTGCATCGATGATGTCCTGCAATTCTGCCTGACGGGCAAAGAGGGCATCCATCTTGTCCGGATCTTCGTAATATTCCGGAAGACCGAACTTATTGTTGATTTCTTCGTATTCATTCAAGGCATCCACAATAGGTTGAACGCCTTCCATGACCACCTCCTTAACGGTCTTGGTGTCGTCCAACTGAGGTTCCTGAGCCAAGTAACCTACCGAGTAACCCGGCGAGAATACTACTTCGCCTTGATAGCTCTTGTCGAGACCGGCGATAATTTTCAGCAAGGTGGACTTACCCGAGCCGTTCAAACCGATGATACCAATCTTGGCACCATAAAAGAAAGACAGGTAGATGTTCTTCAAAACTTGCTTGTTCGCTTGGAAGGCTTTGCTGACACCCACCATCGAAAAGATGATTTTTTTATCGTCTACTGTTGCCATATTATTGTTCTTTTTTCACCACAGATTAAACAAATTATCACAGACAAAATAATTTATAAAATAAACAATCTGTGTTCATCTGTGTAATCTGTGGTGAGTTATAAATTAGTATTGTTCATTTTCATTCGGGAAATCACCCTGCTTCACATCTTCCACATACTGGCTGATGGCATTGGTCATCACCGTATGTAGGTCGGCATAGCGACGGAGGAAACGAGGACTGAAACCATTGGTCATACCGAGCATATCGGCCACTACAAGTACCTGTCCATCCACATTTCCACCAGCTCCGATACCTATCACAGGGATAGTCAGTTCCTTCGAAACACGTTCGGCCAAAGCAGCCGGAATCTTTTCGAGCACAAGGGCGAAACAGCCGGCATCTTCAAGCATGTGGGCATCGCGCAATAGCTTTTCAGCTTCTTCATCGCTCTTGCCGCGCACAGCATAGGTGCCATATTTGTTGATGGATTGTGGCATCAAACCCAGGTGTCCCATCACAGGAATACCCGATGCAATAATCTTCTTCACCGAGTCAATCACCTCTTCTCCACCTTCCAGTTTCAGTGCATCAGCATGCGTAATTTTCATAATTTGAATGGCATTGGTCACAGCTTCGTAAGCCGAAGTCTGATAAGTGCCAAACGGCATGTCGACCACTACCAACGCACGCTTCACACCACGCACCACGGCCTTACCATGATAAATCATCTGATCGAGAGTGATGGGCAAAGTGGTAACATTTCCAGCCATCACATTCGAAGCTGAGTCGCCCACCAGAATCACATCAATGCCTGCTCCGTCAACAATCTGGGCGGTTGTATAATCGTAAGAAGTCAGCATGGAAATCTTTTCACCACGCTGTTTCATTTCTACCAAACGATGGGTGGTCACCTTGCGCGCATCACCCGACAAATATCCTGCCATAATCTATCTTTTAATATTGTTTTGTATATGTATTTACTTTGTATCTAACAGGGATTCAAAATGCTGTACAGTAAAGGCAGTAAAGTCATCCATGACCACATCAGCCTTGTCCAGAATGGCTTCACGAGGGTTTGTAGTACAGAGTCCAACAATCTTCATACCGGCTCTTCGAGCTGCTTCCAAACCATGAAAGGAATCCTCGAACACTATGCAATTATCTACCACAGTATCAAACACTTTTGCTCCCATTAAAAAGCATTCTGGATCGGGTTTTGAACGGGTGAACGAATCGGAAGTCAGGATGCGGTCTACCAATGTCATCAGTTCCGGATGTTCACGATAAACATTGGCCATCTTCAAGTCGTTCGAACTGGTCACAATAGCTAACTTGATACCATTCGCACGTAAGGATTTCATAAATTCCACCACGCCTGGCATGTAGTCAAACTTCATGTGCTTTTCGTATTCGTTGAGGTCACTTACAATCTGTTGTTGGATTTCATCCATCCCTGCAAAATGTCCACCGAATATCTGTCCCAAAGTCTGGCCTTTGATGCTTCGTCCGAAATCTTCTTTCGACAGGTATTTCCGGCCTTGTTCATCCCAGAAAATCGTGTATTGAGGTTCGGTATCAACCACCACTCCATCGAAATCGAACAGCGCAGCCATGCATTTTGTCTTGTCCATCTATCTGTCTTATCTATTATGAGTTAAAGGGAGCTCAACCATTGGGCAAACTCCCCTACGTCAAATACCCCACAAAGTTAAAAATATTCCTTCAATTATGAAAATAACAGCATGATATTCAAGGCTGATACTATCGCTGCAATGGCATAGAGTACAAAGGTGCTCCATCGTGAATTGACATAATCACCCATCACACGACGTGAAGAGGTCAATCCTACTTGAAGGAAAACAGTGAAGGGTAACTGCATACTCAAAATCATCTGTGAAATAATAAGCCCATAGAATGGGTTGTCAATAAAGAATATGATGAGCAAGGCAATACCCAACGAAAGAAGCACTCCGACGCGGGAGTGTATGTCCTTGATGTGGTAGGACTCGCCAAAAATGCCGGCAAAGATGGAGCCTGCAGCCATGCCGCTTGTAATGGTAGACGAGATGCCAGCCATGAGCAGAGCCAATGCAAAAACAATTCCAGCCGACTGGCCAAGCAGTGGGGTAAGAAGTGATTGAGCCTGTTGTAATTCCTCTACAGGAGTACCTGTGCGATGGAAAGTGGAGGCAGCCAACAGAATCATGGCACTGTTGATGGCCCATCCTACCAACATGGAAAACAGAGTGTCGTAGAATTCATATTTCAGGCGTTTCTTCATCGATGTTTCGTCGCCCTTGTTGTATTCATGACTCTGAATAACCTCGGAGTGGAGGAAAAGGTTGTGAGGCATCACTACAGCACCTAATACACTCATTATAATGAGCATACTACCTTCAGGTATGGAGGGGGTAACCCACGAACGGGCTGCAAGCGGCCAATCTATCTCAACAAGAAAGAGTTCATAAAGGAAAGAAAGGCCAATGACAGAAACAAAAGCGATGATGGCGCGTTCAATCTTCTTGTAGGAATTGGTGAAGAGCATGATGACCACAAAGAGGGTGGTCAGAATAGAACCCCACACTATGGGTATCTTGAAGAGCATCTCAAGGGCAATCGCACCTCCTAATATCTCAGCAAGTGAGGTAGAGATGGATGCAAGAACGGCACTGGCCAAAATAGGGCGTGAAAGCCATTTGGGACAATATTGGGTAGCCGCTTCACTCAAACAAAGTCCGGTCACAATGCCCAAGTGGGCAACATTGTGCTGGAGAATGATCAGCATAATCGTGGAGAGAGTGACTACCCACAACAGGGAATAGCCAAACTCAGAGCCTGCAGCAAAGTTTGAAGCCCAGTTGCCTGGGTCTATGAAGCCGACAGTAACAAGCAGACCTGGACCAATGTATTTGAAGAAGTCCAGACCACCCAAATAGCGCTGGTGCTTCTTGTTCTTGAGCTCTTGGAGAAGGTTCATTGGGTTAGAAAAAATTGATTAAACCTATTACAACAAAATCCTGTACCCATAAATTGAGTCAAGATATAGGTGTTACTTTAACAAATATCTCTTGCTATTAGTTCCAATTAAAATCAACTTGATTCCATCCAGCGGCATCATACCAATCAATGGTTTCATAGTATACATTCCAGTTCGGACGTGTTTCCAAGGGGATGTACATACCCAATCCGCAGAACTTGTCGGCCTCGATGCGATAATAAGTTGTATTTTCCAGACAAGTCTTGTGAAGGATAGTTTTGTCAAGCTGGGCACTGAATGATTCAGGTAATATACCATCGTTCAATACACTAATGAATTGTCCCATATCAAAGGAAACATACTTAAAACCAGTAGCTGATGTATTCAAACCATAGTGTTGAAGCTTACCGATGGGGTTATAGTCAGCAATTACATCCTTGTGAGCAGCAATCTGTTCTTTAATAGCAGATGCCAAACCTTCCATCTGTTTGCAATCTACCAGAGCCATACTTCCCCATCCACCTGAATAGTTACGATAATAGTTGACATAAGTATCGCAAACATCCACATAACCAGACACTTCTCCTTCATAAAGCGAAGAAAGCATATGCTGGTAAGGGAAGCCTGGAGCCGGAACATCAAGTGCAGAAACAATCAGGTAATCAACCACTTCACGGAAGTCATAACACACTTCGACGGTGCCCATCATACAAGCGTCAAACAGGAGAAAATCGAAATGTAAACCGGCATTCTCAATGGCATCAGCCATGTCAGGGGTTGTAATTGTAAAATCACCAGCTCCATCTTGTCCAAAGGCTCGTGAAGCCTTATAGCCATAGATGCTATTGAGCCATGCACTGCCGTGTGACCCTGCCACAAAGCCATAGCGATCGATCGGAGCAAACGAAGCCATATCCTTAAGAATAGCGGTCATGGCTGACTTATCGGTTGACTTCATCGAAGGATAAGATTTCACAGTTTCAGCAAAATCCGCCACCTGACGGATGGTGTACATACTGTCGCGCGAAGCTACTCCATTGACATTTCCCAATCCATCAGTTTCAAACTTAAGGATACAAGGTGAAGTCTCAAAATATGTATCACTGCCTCCCCCATCCCAATAAACAAGAAGTGTAGCTCGTTTGTCCATATCGCTCAAGCCTTTGAACATATGCTTGATGTTGTTGCGAAGGTCAGTCTTAATATTTGTATCGGCTACCAGATAGACAAACAATGTCAAAGGGGCTTGTTCCACCTCTGGAGTTGGTTCTGGATTTGGCAAAACAGGATCATCATTCTCTCTGTTGCATGCACAAAGCAGGCATACAGAAAGTAAACATAACAACAATTTCTTCATTATTCTTCAGCGTCGGGGTTGTAAATAATAGCTTTCTTGAACTTAAAGTCGGCATCCACCTGACGGAGAATGCTACGGCCACCTTCCTGATATTCTTCTTTCATCTTGCGGATTGTCTTTTCCAATTTCTTCCGATTGGTATCAAAATAGATGAAGCAAGTGCGATTCTTCATTCCCAGACCTTCCAAAAAACGCTTTAACTGAGTACTATACTGTTGGCGCTCGGGCAAAAGCTTGTCTTTGTCAAGTTCCACACTGTCAACTAACTGGATGTCAGTGAAAAAAATCAGCGAATCGGAGAATGAAGCAGAGACGCCTGCCATATATACATCCTTGTTTTTACCCTTGCCCTTGCCGAGAGTGAACGACGAGCAAAGAAGCACGACGAACAGGGCAACCAACATATTCATTTTCTTCATAATTCTTCGTATTATAATTTATATCTTGCAAAGATAGTGAAAGGTGAGCGAAGAAAAAACAAGTTTACTTGATTTTTTATTCCAAACCGCATCCTATCGAAGAAAAAAACAAGAGGATGCACTGATGTACACCCTCCTTTTTCCTGTAAATGGAAACGACTCCTGCCTTATCCCAAATAAGACTTGAGCAGCTTACTACGCGAATTAGATCTTAATCTTCTGATGGCTTTTTCCTTAATCTGGCGGACGCGCTCACGAGTGAGGCCGAATTTGTCGCCGATTTCTTCCAACGTCATTTCTTGCGTGTTAATTCCGAAAAACATTTGGATAATCTCCTTTTCTCTTTCGGACAGCGTAGACAGTGCTCTGTCGATTTCCCTCGAAAGTGATTCGTTAACCAGCGAGCGGTCGGCCATAGGCGAATCGTCGTTCACCAACACATCCAACAAGCTGTTGTCTTCTCCTTCAACAAAAGGAGCATCCACAGAGATGTGACGACCAGAAACCTTCAATGTATCCGAAATCTTGTCCACTGGAATCTCAAGTTCCTCCGCTAATTCTTCGGGTGACGGACGACGCTCGTTTTCCTGTTCAAACTTTGAAAAGGCCTTGCTAATTTTATTCAGCGAACCTACCTGATTCAAAGGGAGGCGAACGATACGCGACTGTTCGGCCAAAGCCTGAAGAATGGATTGACGAATCCACCATACGGCGTAACTGATGAACTTGAAACCACGTGTTTCGTCAAACTTTTCAGCAGCCTTAATCAAACCAAGGTTACCTTCATTGATCAAGTCGGGAAGACTAAGTCCTTGATTTTGATACTGCTTGGCTACAGAAACCACAAAACGAAGATTAGCACGTGTCAACTTCTCAAGCGCCACACGGTCGCCCTTTCGGATACGTTGCGCAAGTTCTACTTCTTCTTCGACTGTAATCAGGTCTTCACGGCCGATTTCCTGCAAATACTTGTCGAGAGAAGCGCTCTCGCGGTTAGTAATACTTTTGGTAATCTTTAATTGTCTCATTACTATAAAACAAATTTGGACGCAAAATTACAAAAATAATCGGATAAATAAAAATTAAAAACAAGGTTTTTTCTGTTACTGAGGAAGATACAACAAAGAACCGGTGTATAGTCCTCATGATTGGAGGTACCATACACCGGTCGTATCCCTATTGTCTAATTATCTAAAGGCTCTTGGCCAGAAACATCTTGTCATTCTTCTCCGCCATCCGAGAGGTCAACCGCATAGTTGGCACGACGTCCTGAAGGGAAAATACCACTAATAAAAAGTACTTGTTCAGTAGAACGTGAAGCTGATTTTACAATTTCTTCCATCTGCTCAACAGTCCTTACAGATTGTCCATTTACTTTCAAGATAATGAATCCCTTACGGATACCCGCATCCTTCATCTTTCCATTGGTTACACCAGTCACTTCAATACCTGAGTTCAAGCGGAACTGGCGGCGCAACTCTTGAGAAATCGGGCGGAATGCAGCACCAAGAACATCCATGTCGGCTTCCTTCACCACCTTGGTATTTCCTTGTTCGTTCATCAACGTCAATTCAATGTCTTTTTCTTTCTTGTCACGAAGCACTTTCACTGTTATCTTGTCACCAGGACGATACTTAGCCAATTCTTCCTGCATGATAGCATAATTCTTCACCCGCTTACCATTTATGCCAATGATGACATCGTCTACCTCTAACTTACCGAATGCCGAGCCGTTTTCAATCACTTCTAAAACCCAAACTCCTTCTGTGACTCCCAGCTCTTTAACTTTTTCTTGCAACTTATTCAGAGCAATTCTTTCGTCGTCGTCAACTGAAACACATTTCACATTCAGCCATGCACGTTGCACGGTACCATATTCTTTCAAATCCGCAACAACCTTGGTCATGATGCTGGTGGGGATGGCAAAGCCGTATCCTGCATATGAGCCTGTCGGTGAATAGAGTACGGAGTTGATTCCCACCAATTCGCCACGAGCGTTGACCAAAGCACCCCCACTATTTCCCTGATTAATAGCTGCATCTGTCTGGATAAACGATTCAACACCATTGTTATACACTCCTAAGGAACGAGCCTTGGCACTGACAATACCAGCAGTTACAGTTGAAGTCATATTAAAAGGATTACCAACTGCCAATACCCATTCACCAATCTTCAAGTTGTCAGAGTTGCCAACTGGAATTGTCGGTAGGTCTTCTCCTTCAATTTTAACTAATGCTAAGTCAGTACTTTCATCAGCACCAATGATTCTTCCCTGAAATTCGCGACCGTCATTAAGCTTCACACTGATGATGTCTGCCTTATCAATCACATGGTTGTTGGTAACGATATAACCATCTTTAGATATAATCACACCCGAACCGAAACCAACTCTTTCCGGAGTCTGAACCTGACGCTGTTGACCACCACGATTTCCAAACATATCACCAAAGAAATCATAGAAAGGATCGCGAACGGTAACTGTCTCTGTCTTACCTTCTTGAGTAGACTTGATGTGAACTACTGCATGAACAGAACGTTCAGCCGCACCAGTCAAGTCAACCAATTGTTGGTCGGCTGCATTGAAAGATGCAAGATGCATATTTTCATCCTGAACAAACATTTCATCGAAAGTCAACTGTTGTTCTTGTTGGGGTTTCATCATATACGAAGCCGTCAATCCAGCTACCCCTGCACTCATGGCAACAACCGCGGTTGCTCCTAATATAAACTTTGTAGTACTTTTCATAACTTAATTGCTCTTTAATTGTTAAAATTCAGATTGCGTTTAACATTTACACCGCTAATGTATATACAAAAACCATACGATTGAATCACTTGACAGAGATTTTTGTCCTCTTTTAACATACAATGTCATTCCATTAACAGCGATTAACCGCAACGACTGACAAATTTACATTCATTATAACAGACCTGAAAATATGTCTGAAGTACTCTTAAGTCGAGCAAGAAAGAAGAAAAAATCTAGATTGAAACATAATTCCGACAAAATTGATTATCTTTGTCGATTAATAAAGCAGCCAGCCGGCTTGTCGCTGATGCCGCAAGGTAGAAGAGGAAAGTCCGGGCAACACAGAGCATCCTACTTCCTAACGGAAAGCTATCTGCGAAGGTAGAGTAATGTAGAAGAAAATAACCGCCAAGTTTTCTCAACGAGTTCTTCGGAAACTAATGAGATTGCCTGGTAAGGGTGAGAAGGTGGGGTAAGAGCCCACCAGCCACATGGTGACATGTTGGGCTGTGCATCTTAGGAGTTGTAAGGTCATGTATACCGGCATTATGAGGGTTGCTCGCCCCACGTCGGAGGGTGGACCGCTAGAGCCTATTGGTGACAATGGGTGTAGATAAATGGCAGGCACTGGACAACAATGTTCAGAACAGAACCCGGCTTATAGGCTGACTGTTTTATTTTTCATTTTTTACAAGGAGGGAAATATGGGTGATTCCAACATTAATAAGATTGTGAAATTCCTTTCGGTCGACATTTGGAGAGTGACCGATGGTGAAGTAAGTCGCACGCGCGGTACCTTATATAATATGATTAAGATTGCGACCTTGTCCGTCAAGGAATTTGTTCAAGGAGGAGTCATTACTAAAGCATCCGCACTGACTTATAGCACTCTGTTAGCCATTATTCCAGCTCTTGCATTACTCTTTGCCATCGCCCGCGGATTTGGCTTTGCCAATTTGTTGGAGACACAAATCAGAGATGGCCTTGCTTCACATGCACAAGCTGCAGAAATTCTTCTTACTTTCGTTGATTCCTATATTAGCCATACCAAGAGTGGCGTGTTTATTGGAGTTGGCTTAATTATGTTGTTCTACACGATTCTGTTACTTACTGACAACATTGAAAATACATTCAACTCAATTTGGCAGGTGAAGAAATCGAGGACATTGTATAGAAAGATGACGGATTATTTTTCCATGATTCTTCTCCTTCCTTTACTCATCATGCTGTCGAGTGGTATATCCATCTACTTAACCACTTTTGTCAAGCACATGGAGGAATTCATTCTACTGGCGCCAATTGTCAAGTTCTTTGTAAGACTCATTCCATTCGTGCTTACCTGGGCCATGTTCACAGCCCTTTATATCTTTATGCCCAACACAAAAGTGAAGTTCAAATATGCGATCCTACCGGGCATCATCGCTGGTAGTGCTTTCCAAGCTTTCCAATATTTATATATAGGTAGCCAGATTTGGGTATCGAATTACAATGCCATCTATGGTAGTTTCGCAGCCATCCCCATGTTCTTGTTGTGGACTCAGATTTCATGGTGTATCTGCCTTTATGGTGCTCAGTTGTGCTATGTGGCACAAAACTTGCGCAATTTCAGTTTCAGTAAGGAAATTGAGGATATCAGCAGAAGATACCACGATTTCCTTTGTGTACTCATCATGTCATTGATATGCAAAAGATTCCAAACAGAGAGCAAACCCTATACGGCTGAAGAATTGAGTGGAGAACACAAAATTCCTATCCGACTCACTAAAAAGATTCTATACGAGTTGCAAGACTTGAATATGATAGTTGAAACGATAGCCGAAGAAAAGGAAGAGTCTCTAGGCTATCTTCCTTCTGTAGACATCAACCGTATGAGTGTAAAAATGCTTCTGAGTCGCCTAGATGAAGCAGGCTCAGAAGCATTCAAAATCGATATCGAACGATATTCAGCTACTTGGACGGCACTGAATAACGCCAAGTCGGAATTCTTTGAAAACACTGACAAGATTCTTCTCAAAGACCTTTAAGCATTGAAATGCATCATGCGGCTCAAGTATTTGCCAATGATGTCAAACTCAATATTTACAACACTACCTACTTGGAAAGTGTGAAAATTGGTATGCTCATAAGTATAAGGTATAATGGCTACCTGAAAGGTGTCATCCGTTGGGTTACAAACCGTCAGGCTGACTCCATTGACTGTTACTGATCCTTTGTCAACAGTCATATAACCGCGCTGTGCCATCTCCTTGTCAAACTTATAATGGAAGGTGTAGTACCAACTACCTTCTGCATCCTTTATGTCGATACATTTGGCTGTTTGGTCGACATGGCCTTGTACTATGTGACCATCCAAACGGCCATTCATCATCATGCTTCTTTCAACATTTACCTTGTCGCCTGTCTTCAACAAACCAATGTTAGTCCGTTCAATGGTTTCTTTCATGGCTGTAACTGTATAAGTACCATCTTCAATGGCTACAACAGTGAGGCATACTCCATTGTGGGATACACTCTGGTCTATCTTCAGTTCATCTACAAACGAGCATTTCAAGGTCAGATGCAAGTTTTCCTGGTCCTTAACCACTCGCACCACTTCTGCATATTCTTCTACAATTCCTGAGAACATATTTACTTGTTTTATTGATTCTTCTGCAAAGTTACGACAAAAATGTGAAGTAACCGCTATATGAGGGTTAAATTCAGTTGCAAGCATTCATCGATAAAAATTGGACATTCGTCTATAAAGGGTCCTCATAGTTCTATATGATTTGTAAAGCGCATTACCCCACTCTATCTTTGCATCAGTAATTTAAAACAAGCCAATATGAAAAAAAGAAAACAATGTCTCTCAATCTTGTTAATGGTTAGTTTACCTATCCTGTCACAAGAACCCGTTCAATGGACTTTGGACAAATGCATCGATTACGCTTTGGAAAACAATATCCAATTGCAACAGAGTAAAATCACCATGAAGGAAAGTGAAGTGGATGTCAAGTCGGCAAAAGCCAGTCTGTTTCCAAGTCTCTCATTCAGCACAGGCCACAATATAAACAATCGTCCTTATCAGGAAAATATGAATATGATCAGCGGTTCGGAGGTGATTAGCAGCAGCAACAATACTACTTATAGTGGTAACTATGGACTCAATGCACAATGGACTGTTTGGGATGGCAACAAGAAGTTAAACAATATCAAGCAACGTGAAACAGCATTGCAGATTTCAAGTCTGGCCATCGATGAAGTAGCCAACTCATTGCAAGAACAAATTGCACAAGTATTTGTACAGATTCTTTATGCTAACGAGTCAGTCAAAATCAATGAAAACACATTGGAAGTTAGTAAGGCTACTTATGAAAGAGGTGTTCAGATGTTCAATATCGGCAGTTTGTCGAAAGCGGATTTAGCGCAGTTGGAAGCTCAAGTTAGTAATGACCAATACCAACTTACCGTCTCCAAAAGTTCACTCAATGAATATAAATTGCAGCTGAAGCAATTACTTGAATTGGATGGTTCAGAAGAAATGGTACTAGTACTCCCCGAATTGTCGGATGAGGATATTTTGTTACCCTTATCCGCACAAGAAGAAATCTATCAACAGGCTTTAGTGCTGCGTCCTGAAATACGTAGTGGAGAGCTGAGCATCGAAAACTCAAAATTAGATGTTAAAGTTGCAAAGGCTGGTTATTACCCAACAATCAGCATCAGTGCATCGACAGGAAGTAATACGAATAGTGGCAGCAACCAAAGTTGGAGCAGACAGATGAAATCAAGTTGGAACAATACAATCAGTGTGAATCTAAGCCTACCTTTATTTGACAACCGACAGAATAAGAGCGCCGTAGAAAAGGCCAAGTTGCAACTCAGCAATAATCAGATGAACTTAATCAACAAGGAAAAGGAATTGTATCAAACCATTGAAAGCATGTGGCACAATGCCAACAATGCACAACAAGAATACATTGCAGCAGACATCAAGTTGAAAAGCAGCCAGGCAAGCTATGACATGGTCAGCGAACAATTCAATTTGGGCATGAAGAACATCGTCGAGCTTCTCACAGAAAAGAACAACTTGTTGAGCGCTCAACAGCAACGCATCCAGGCCAAATACATGGCCATTCTCGAGAGAACATTATTAAACTTTTATGCAGGTGAAGAAATCAGTCTATAATCATTAAAAAACATACAACTATGAAAGCAAAAAGAAACATTTTCGTTACAATCATTATGTTAATCGGTATGGGTATTATCCTGTGCTTCTGTAATTCAAATAACACTGTCGAAACATCTTACACAACAGAAACAGTCAAGAAAGGAACACTCAGTAACTCAATCACAGCCACAGGAACCATCGAGCCTGTAACCGAAGTGGAAGTAGGTACACAGGTATCAGGCATCATTGACAAGATCTATGTTGACTATAATTCGAAGGTGACTAAAGGACAAGTCATTGCCGAAATGGATAAAATCACCCTACAAAGTGAACTTCTGTCAGCCAGAGCCACTCATGACGGCAACAAAGCTGAATATGACTATCAACTGAACCTTTACAACCGCAACAAGGCACTCTACGAAAAGCAACTCATCAGTGCAACGGATTTTGAACAGTCAGCCTATAATTACCAACGTGCAAAGAGTACTTTTGAACAAAGTAAAGCGTCTCTTGCCAAAGCGGAAAGAAACCTTTCTTATGCAACCATCACTTCCCCCATCGATGGTGTTGTAACAAGCCGTGATGTGGAAGAAGGGCAAACTGTTGCTTCGGGTTTTGAAACTCCTACTTTATTCACCATTGCTGCTGATCTAACCAAAATGCAAGTTGTAGCTGATGTAGACGAAGCCGACATAGCAGGAGTGAAAGAAGGTGCTAAGGTGGCATTCAGTGTGGATGCTTATCCGAATGACATATTTGAAGGTCGTGTAGAACAAATCAGATTGGGAAGCACCATCAGCAGCAGTAATGCAACAAACAATGGAACTTCTGTAGTCACTTACGAAGTGGTTATTTCAGCCGAAAATCCTGATATGAAACTGAAACCACGCCTTACAGCCAATGCAAATATTTTCACATTATATAAGGATGATGTTATGTTGATACCCAACAAAGCCCTACGCTATACTCCTGATGAAAAAGCAAGTCAAGAATACCAGATTATCGATTGTGATGCCCAGCGAAAAGTATGGACTCTCGAAGGAAAGATACTCAAGGCTCATGCTGTGAAAACAGGTGCAACAGATGGCATTCAGACAGAAGTATTGGAAGGTGTCACAGAGGGAATGAGCATCGTGACTGAAGCTGTAGTCAAAGGTGATTTCAAGAATATGAACTTTGCAAATGTTGAACGCAGCCCGTTTATGCCGGGACCTCCAGCAAGTAAGAAATAAAAGTAAAGGAGAAAGAATTATGAAAAAGATAATTGAATTGAACCACATCAAACGGGATTTTATTGTGGGAGAAGAAACTGTACATGCATTGAGAGGAGTTTCATTTACCATCCATGAAGGAGAATTCGTCACCATCATGGGAACATCGGGATCGGGTAAGTCTACCTTATTGAATACTCTTGGATGTCTGGACACTCCTACTAGTGGTGAATACTATCTGGATGGTGTATCTGTACGAACGATGAGCAAGTCACAACGTGCTACATTAAGGAACCGAAAGATTGGTTTCGTATTTCAGAACTACAACCTCCTTCCCAAGACAACGGCAGTTGAAAATGTTGAATTACCATTGATGTACAATGCTGCAGTAACAAGTACTGAACGAAGGAAACGAGCCGTTGAAGCACTGAGGGCTGTGGGATTGGGAGAACGTTTGGAACATAAGTCCAACCAAATGTCAGGAGGACAGATGCAACGCGTAGCTATTGCAAGAGCATTGGTCAACAATCCGGCCGTAATTTTGGCTGACGAAGCAACAGGGAACCTCGACACACGAACTTCTTTCGAGATTCTAGTCCTCTTTCAAAAGCTTCATGCAGAAGGAAGAACCATCATCTTCGTCACACACAATCCAGAAATTGCCCAATACAGCAGTCGTAACATTCGGCTGAAAGACGGACATATCATCGAAGATTCAATAAACAACCAGATTTTGTCGGCTAAAGAAGCACTTGAAGCCCTTCCTGTAGCCGATGAAGAAGAAAACAATTAAGATTATGAACAGTACAAACTTATTCAAAATAGCATTACGCGCACTGGCGAACAACAAATTGCGCGCTTTCCTCACCATGTTAGGAATTATTATCGGTGTAGCCTCTGTCATCGCTATGCTGGCCATCGGACAAGGTTCAAAGAAAAGTATCCAACAACAGATTTCTGAAATGGGTTCTAACATGATTATGATTCACCCCGGCGGTGACATGCGTGGTGGGGTGCGACAAGATGCCTCATCCATGCAGACTCTAAAGATAGAAGATTATGAAGCATTAAAAACCCAGTGCAGCCTCTTGGCCAACATCAGTCCAAATGTATCATCATCAGGTCAACTTATAGCAGGAGCAAACAACTATCCATCTTCTGTCAGTGGAGTAAGCATTGACTATTTAGGCATTCGCCAACAGAAGATTTCAGAAGGCGAAATGTTTACAGAAGAAGACATACGCACTTCAGCAAAAGTCTGTGTGATTGGTAAAACCATTGCTGAAAATCTGTTTCCAAATGGAATCAATCCCATCGGTAAAACTATCCGGTGCAATCAGATTCCTTTCCGTGTAATTGGTGTTCTTGAGTCAAAAGGTTATAATTCAATGGGACAAGATCAAGATGAGGTAGTATTGGCCCCCTACACAACCGTCATGAAACGATTGCTGGCACAGACATACATCGGCAGCATCTATGCTTCTGCCCAATCGGAAGACCTGACAGAAGATGCAGTAAATGAAATTGGTGAAGTATTGCGCAAGCAACACAAGTTGATGCCAACTGATACTGAAGACTTTAACATCCGTACCCAACAAGAATTGAGTTCGATGCTGAATACGACAACCGACCTTATGACTACCTTATTGGCATGTATTGCAGGTATCTCATTGGTAGTAGGTGGAATCGGAATCATGAACATCATGTATGTATCTGTAACCGAGCGAACCCGTGAAATCGGTTTGCGTATGTCAGTAGGTGCTAGAGGGGTAGACATTTTGTCACAATTTCTCATAGAAGCTGTTCTAATAAGCATTACAGGGGGATTAATCGGAGTCATCTTCGGTTGTGGTGCCAGTTACATCATCAAGTATGTAGCCCATTGGCCCATTTATATCCAACCATGGAGTGTGTTGCTTTCCTTTGCCGTATGTACAGTTACCGGAATCTTCTTTGGTTGGTATCCTGCAAAAAAAGCTGCAGATTTAGATCCGATTGAAGCCATTCGTTATGAATAATTGTTTATCTTTGCTCCTATGAAAACACTGACAATCAAACAACGTCCGCTTGAGATACTCATTCATACCATCAGTTGGCTACTCATCTTTATATTGCCACTGATTGTAACAAACCGCGACAGCAGCATCAACTGGGAGCAATACATGAGACAAAGCTTCATTCCATTATGTTGCTTCATCACCTTCTACATCAATTATCTGGTGTTGGTGCCCCGTTATCTGTTCACAAAAAAATACATTTGGTTCTTCGGATGCAACTTCTTGCTCATCGTTGCTATGACCGGAGTGTTGCATTTCGGAAACCACTTGTTCTACCAACATGCATTCAGAGGCTTCATTCACCGAATGCCTCCCCCACCTCGTTGGCCCTTCATCTCGCGTGATTTTGTCATGTTTCTCTTTATCATTGGCTTAAGTACAGCTATTCGTGTCAGTCTCCGATGGAGAGAAACAGAAGAAAAGTTGGTAGAAACCGAGCGTGAAAAAACTGATGCCGAATTGAAGAATTTGAAGAACCAACTCAACCCTCACTTTCTGCTGAATACATTGAATAACATCTATGCTTTGATTGTATTCAATGCAGACAAGGCTCAGGAAGCCGTACAAGAATTGAGTAAAATGCTGAGATATGCATTGTACGAAGACTTGTCCGATTTTGTATCCCTCAAAAAAGAACTTGAATTCCTTAACAACTACATAGCGCTGATGCGCATCCGCCAGTCACAGGAAACGGAAATCAGTGTAAATCTAAGTACAGAAGACGAATCACTTACAATCTCTCCACTACTCTTGATTTCATTGATAGAAAATGCTTTCAAGCATGGCATCAGCCCCACAGAAAAAAGCTTTATCAGCATTTCTGTACAAGGGCATAGAGATGGAAAAATCACTTGTGAAATCATGAATAGCAACTTCCCCAAAAACAATATGGACAAGAGCGGTAGCGGCATCGGATTAGAACAAGTGAAAAAACGTCTGGAACTGGCCTACCCAGGTAAATACGAATGGGAAAAGGGAGTCAGCGCCAACAATACTTATGTATCTACTTTAACCATATATACTAAGTAACATGATTCTGAATTGTGCCATAGTTGATGACGAGCCCCTTGCTTTGGATCTGCTTCAAAGTTATGTTGAGAAGACCCCATTTCTAAACTTAAAAGGGAAATACAACAACGCCATCCAGGCGATGGAAGCTCTGTCAGATGGAAATTCCGTTCAATTGCTATTTCTTGACATTCAAATGCCGGGATTAAATGGATTGGAATTCTCCAAACTAGTATCCAACGACATTCGCATTGTATTCACTACGGCCTTCAGTCAATATGCCATTGACAGCTACAAGGTCAATGCACTCGACTATCTGCTGAAACCCATCAATTATGCCGACTTCCTGTCTGCAGCACAAAAGGCACTCAACTGGTTTGAATTGCAAGAAAGCAGCAATAACCAACACCAGGAAGATGAACAATTCATTTATGTCAAGAGCGACTACAAGCTGATACAAGTGTCATTGGACAATATCCTCTACATTGAAGGGCTGAAAGACTATGTAAAAATCCATTTGGAAAACGATTCGAAAGCAATCCTTTCACTCATCAGTATGAAAGCTCTCGAAGCTAAACTTCCTCCCGAAAGATTCATCCGCATCCATCGTTCCTACATCGTTCAGAAGTGCAAAATCAAAGTTATTGACAGAGGACGCATCGTGTTTGGTAAGAATTACATCCCTATCTCAGAAAGCTACAAGCAAGAAATACAAAACTACATAAACAGTTTGTCTGTATAAAACGTCACTTTACAACTCATAACTCTACACTTTACGAGTCATAAAGTGTAGAGTTATACATTATATATTGACAAGTAGTTTAAGAGAACAATTGAACGAAAAGGAGTCCCAAGCCAACCGAAACAATCGTTGCCACTAATCCGGGCATCATAAACGAGTGATTCAATATCCATTTACCAATTCGGGTAGTACCTGTTCTGTCGAAATTAATGGCAGCTATCACCGTTGGGTAATTAGGAATAAAGAAATAGCCATTGACAGCCGGAAAGAGTGCTATTAGCATCATGGGTGATATGCCCAAGGCAATACCTAAGGGTAAAATGGCTCTCACAGTTGCTGCTTGGCTGAACAAGAAAATAGACATCACAAACAAAGCCACTCCAAACAGCCAAGGCATCTCTGTCACCACTCCTTCGATAGCAGCAGTCAATTCAACAAGATTACCTTTAATGAAAGTATCCCCCATCCATGCAATACCAAATATAGCAATTACAGCTTGCATCCCAGCATTGAATATGCTTCCTTGAGTAGCCTTTACACCTTTTGTACGGGTAAAGAGCAAGATAAATGCAGCTACTGACAACATCAGCATTTCAATCAGCAGAGGCATTTCCAAAGGTTTTCCATCAAATTCTGGACGCAATTGAGGGAAGGAACCAAAAAGTACTATCAAAATAGTCCCAAGAACAAATAAGAAGACAGACAAACGAGCCTTGAAAATATTCTCTACATCGTTCAACTTAACATGTGATGTCGAAACTCCATCTTGTATACGAGCTTGATATTGTGGGTCATCCATCAATTCCTTTCCAACCTTTAAAGAGAAGAATGCGCCAACCATCACTCCTATCAAAGTAGCAGGAACACAGATTTTTAGGATATCGAACAACGTTACATCGAATCCTCCTAGAAGACCCAACAAAGCAACAGTGGCCGCAGAAATAGGACTGGCTGTAATGGCTTGTTGAGAGGCAATAACTGCAATGCCTAACGGACGTTCAGGACGTATCTTTGTTTCAGTAGCCACCTCTGTAATAACAGGAAGAACAGAATAGGCTACATGCCCTGTCCCAGCCAGGAAAGTAAAGAAATAAGTAACCAACGGAGCTATTATCGTGATTCGCGATGGATGATTCCTTAATATTCTTTCTGCTTGTTTAACCAAATAATCCATCCCACCAGCCGCTTGCATGCATGAAGCAGCTGCAATCACAGCAGCAATCATCAGCATGACGTCCATTGGAGGGGCAGTTGGTTGCAAGCCAAAAACAAAGGTAAGTATCATCAAACCGATTCCACCCATTACCCCCAAGCCTATTCCACCCATACGGGCACCCACAATAATGGCAACTAAAACAATCAATAACTGTATGATCATGATACTCCTAATTTCTCCTTATATACAAGGAATGAGTGATACATGCCGGCAATTCTTCCTGATAATGAGTTACCATAATCAATGTCTTGCCCTTACGCATGCAAAATGCTTCTATCACATCCTTTACCAAACGACGATTGTACATATCAAGTCCATGCAATGGCTCATCCAATATCAACAACTCAGGATCCTTCACAAAAGTGCGGGCGACCAACACCAATCTCTGTTCCCCACTTGACAACTGAAGGAAATTATGGTCTTTCAATTCATGTATACCCAATATATCCATCCACCATTCACAGATATGCATCTGCTCTGGATTTGGTCGCTTATACAATCCAACAGAATCATGCAAACCACTTGCTACGATATCAATGGCTGGAATATTCTTTAAATAGGCACGATGCATTTCAGGACTTACATAACCGATGTGTTTCTTGATTTCCCAAATGCTTTCGCCTGTACCTCTTTTCTTGCCAAAGAGAGCGATGTCACAAGCATAACTTTGAGGATTGTCTGCACAAATCAAGCTTAACAAGGTAGATTTTCCAGATCCATTATCACCACTCAAAGCCCACTTCTCACCTTTATTGATTGTCCAATCCAATTCTTTCAGAATGGTACGTTCACCATAACGGATGCTGACTTTATTCAAACGGACAACTTCACCATCAGGTTGAACATCATCTGTATAGGGAAGTGAAAGAATTCGCTGCTTTTTCTCATCAGTAAGAACATGATTTGGGGATAATTCCATGGAGGATTTATATTCATCCAAAGTCATTTTGGTACCACATTTCAAATCATTCACGGGTATGACGTGAGTAATGAAATCGGGAATTCCATCTGTTTTGGAAAGGACAAGCACCACTTGCAAAGAAGTAATCTCAATGAGTTTTGAAAGCAATTCCTGTAACATGTCACGCGTTTTCGAATCCAATCCGATGAAAGGATTATCCATAATCAGCACTCTCGGATTAGTAATCAAGGTCTTGACCAATTGAAACTTACGCAATTCTCCACTCGACAACAATACAATATGTTTGTCAAGCAATGGTTTCATGTCAAACAAGTCGAAAAGCTTATGCTTAAAAGCCTCATCCGATGTTTCAGGCAATAACTCTCCTACTATTGGAGCCGTTTCAAGATCTTGTGAATTCCACCTCTGTTGGTAATAATAATTACCGTCCGTATCTCCATATGAATCACGAAAAGCAATGTATTTGATGTTATCGAAAACCATTTCAGACACTGCTGGTGAGAAATCATACTTCACTTCATTCATCAACAAAGGCCAACGTCCGATAATAATATCCACCAAACGGCTTTTTCCTCCACCGTTTGGGCCGACAATAGCTACTTGTTCACCTTTAGCAATGGCCAAATTTACGGGTTCTTTCATCCGAAATTGCGGATGTCGAGGTACACCATTGGCTATTTCTATAATATTTTGCATCTTTAACACAAATCTTAAAAACGGAGACAAAGGTAACAATTATCTTTGCAAGAACCTTATCTAAATAGGACTAAATTAGCTACAAGCAAGATATGAAGCAACTGATTGTATTGACAATAGGATTATTCCTTTGCATGAAAGGTATGGCAATGCCACAAGAAACTACTCAACGGAAAAAAGTAGGATTGGTGCTAAGTGGTGGTGGAGCCAAAGGGATGGCACACATCGGAGCCTTGAAAGTTATTGAAGAAGCTGGAATTCCCATTGACTATGTTGTTGGAACCAGTATGGGGTCCATCATAGGTGGTTTGTATTCCATAGGATATTCTTCCGAGCAACTGGATAGCATGGTAAGGGTGCAGGATTGGACATACTTATTAAGTGATCGCACACCTCGAAGTGACAAGAACATGGCCGAACGTGAAACAGATGAAACATATGTTTTGTCTGTACCCTTCAGTAACATATCCATCAAGGAGGTTACCGGAGGTATTATAAAAGGACAGAACATCGGCAACATGTTCAATCATCTAACACTAGGTTATCACGATTCATTGGATTTCAACAAGTTACCAATACCATTCGCTTGTGTAGCCGAAGATATTGTTACTGGTAATGAGATTGTATTCCACAAGGGGAAATTAGCTACCGCCATGCGTGCAAGTATGGCTATACCAGGAGTATTCACTCCAGTACGTTTGGACAGTATGGTATTGGTTGATGGAGGAACCATCAACAATTACCCAGTAAATGTAGCTAGAGATATGGGGGCTGATATCATCATAGGTGTGGATGTACAAAGTGATTTGAAATCGTCCGAAAAGTTGGAAAGTACCGGCGATATATTAGGACAGCTCATCAATCTGATGGGTAAGGAACAATATGTAAAGAATCTACAGAATACAGACATTTACATCAAAGTGGATGTGGAAGGCTTTTCTGCTGCCAGTTTTAACAAAGCAGCAATAGACACATTGATTCAACGAGGTAAAGAAGCGGCTGACAAACAATTATTCCCATTAAAAAAATTAGGTAAAGAATTAGCTGTATGCAACTCGGACAGAAATATATATAAGCCAGTTGACAAAGTATATGTCCGAAACATCCATTTCGAAGGAATGGATAGGGACGATGAAGAATGGATTATCAAAAAATGTGATTTGCATGAAAACACGTTGAATGAAGTCCGCCTCATTGAAGAAGCGACAACCATCATTCGTGCCAATACCAGTTATTCAAGTGCATCCTACAACCTGACCCAAGTAGCCGACAAGGTATACGACTTGACATATACACTGAATAAGAAACAAGAAAACCGCATTTATGTAGGAGTTCGATTTGACAACCAGGAAATAGCCAGTGTCCAAATCATGGGTAGAAAAAACCTGGACACCAGGCTCCCCTCCTACATTTCTATGACAGGGAGATTAGGCGAACGCTTTGGAGGAAAATTAAGCTATGGAATCGAAGTTTCACCTCTGGCATCTTTAGGTTTGTCATACCAATTCCAATACAACGACATTGATTACTACATTCAGGGTGACCGAACTTTCAATTCCGTATTCCGATATCATGTAGGCGATTTGTCTTATGCCAACGTATGGCTACGAAACCTTCGCTTCAGTTTAGGGCTTCGCTATGAATTGTATGATTACGACAAGTTCCTTTATATTGAAGACAATACAAACCGCAATGATGTTAAGGCGGAACATTTCTTTACCTATTATGCCAATTTGCATTACGATACTTACGACAAGGCATATTTCCCATCGAAAGGTGTAAACTTCCGCGCCGGATATACACTTTATACAGATAATTTCACACAATACGAAGACCACACTCCTTTTTCTGCCGTAGCAGGATACTTTGAAGGTGTCATCCCTGTAACACGTCGATTTTCTATACTTCCATCATTGGCCGGCCGTTTTCTGATAGGCAGACACATACCTTATTCCAAACAGAACACCATGGGTGGGGATATCATTGAGAGGTATCTCCCCTATCAATTACCCTTTATGGGCACATCCAATGTCGAGTTGATGGATAACACCCTCATCATTAGCGGTATGAAATTCCGCCAAAGGATGGGTAGTATCCACTATCTCACATTCGGAATCAATTATGCGCTTAGTAGCCACAAATTGGATGGATTGTTCGACGAAATGAACATGTTCGGTTGTGGAGTATCTTATGGAATGGATACCATTTTCGGTCCATTGGAAGCTACCTTGAACTATACCAACCATTCAGATAAATTCAGTTTTTACATCAACTTGGGATATAAATTCTAAAAAGAAAATGGAGGATTTAAGTCCTCCCATTTCTATTTTACTTGCGATACATAATCAAGGCTGAGCGTGCCGGAACAGATACTTCCTTACCTTTTACCTTGCCTAATCCGTTTAAATTGATTGTTCCGTCTTTACATACAATGGTATACTCACCAGGTGGAATGGTAACCATAGCGGTTTCTGGTCGACTATTGAATGCAACAACAATATCCTTCCATTCATCCCCATTGGCATGATCCTTCAACATAAATGCTATGAGATTGGAACCTTCAACCGGCAAGAATTCCATGTGTTTACGAACCAACTCTGCATCTCCCATTCGGAAAGCTGGATGTGCTTTGCGTAAAGCAATCAGATTCTTGATATAATTGAATACATCTTTATGCATCGATTTGTTTTTCCATTCAACGGTATTGATGCTGTCCGGACTATTGTATGAATTATGAACCCCTTTCTTGTCGCGCAAGACCTCATCACCTGTAAAGATGAATGGAACACCTTGAGACGTAAAGACAAAAGTCTCAGCCAATTTATGTAATGCAGCACGTTCTTCTTCAGTTGCATCAGGAGTGGTTGCTTTAATTCGGTCAGCCAGACACATATCATCATGACAACTTACATAACTTATCATTTGAGTGGGTTGTAATGCCCAAGGTTTCTGGCTATAGTTTACTGAATCATTGACTATCTGAGGATGTTCGATACAGCCGACCAATCCATACATGATACTCATTTCATGCCCCGATTCTCCAATCAAGAAAGCACCGTCGTGGTCATCGCTGAACGGGCCACGGAGTCCGTCACGCATTTCATCACAGAAGACAGCGATACCCGGCATCTTGTACGCATTGGCCTTCATAGCAAGTTCTTCTTGTGACAATTGAGGTGCACTGGCTGCCCATCCTTCACCATAAATAAATATGCTGGGATCTATTTGATTGAGTTCGGCACGTATCTGATTCATTGTCTCAAGATCATGAATGCCCATCAAGTCGAAACGGAAACCATCAATATGATATTCATTGACCCAATGCAATACAGATTCAATCATGTACTTACGCATCATGGCACGATCACTGGCTGTTTCATTTCCACAACCAGAAGCATCGGCATAATTGCCTTTCTCATTGAAACGATAGAAATAGCCTGGAACGGTCTTTTCAAAGTTACTGTTCTTGATGTCAAACGTATGATTATAGACAACATCAAGTATAACACGAATGCCCGCCTTATGAAGCGCTTGTACCATTTGCTTGAATTCCTTAATACGGACAGCCGGATTATAAGGGTCTGTAGCATACGAGCCATCGGGAACATTATAATTCACCGGGTCATATCCCCAATTGTATTGAGCCTTATTCAAATTGCTTTCATCCACAGAAGCATAGTCGTAAGAAGGAAGGATATGTACATGATTGATGCCCAATTCTTTCAGGTGGTCAATACCTGTTTTTTCTCCTTCTGCACTTTTTGTACCTTCTTCGGTCAATGCCAAGAACTTCCCTTTATTTTCAATGCCTGAAAGCGAGTCGATGGAAAAATCACGGTGATGCATCTCATAAATCACCACATCGGCAAAGTTATCCAAAGCCGGTCGTACATCTTCATCCCAACCTTCCGGATTCGTTGTAGAAAGGTCAAGAATGGCAGCTCTGCGACCATTTACACCAACAGCCTTGGCCATAATACCTGGAGTATCACCCAACCATTGGCCGTTCATCTTTACATTAAAAGTATAGAACTTTCCGTTCAAGTCTTCCTCCACCTGAGCACTCCAAGTTCCATCAGTGCCCATCTGCATTGGAATAGTTTGATAGGCAGAACCTTCATGTCCCGATTCATATAACAGCACCTTCACTTCATCGGCCATTGGCGACCATAAAAAGAACTTGGTTTCAGCAGGAGAATATTCCAATTCAGTCAGTTCACCTTCACGTACCGGATAATTCTCGAAATCAGAGCTGTTTTTCTTAACAGATTGGCAACTGATAGCCGTTGTGACAATCGATGCCAGGATTACATTCTTTACGTTCATTTTTTCACTTGATTATTTTATTAGGGTTCTTGGTTATAAAATCTTTCCAACTAGTATACGCCTTTTCCATCTGCGGACGGTTCATTTGCAGATAATGGCAATAAGCAGCCGCCAACGCATCCGTCGCATCGAAAAAGGGTCCCGTCATATCATCGTTCATCTTCAACAGACGTTTCAACATATCTGCCACCTGCTCCTTACTGGCTTGTCCATTACCCGTAATGGCCATTTTAATCTTTAAAGGGGCATATTCAGTAATCGGAATATCTTTTTCCAAAGCAGCCGACATGGCTACTCCTTGTGCTCTACCTAATTTAAGCATTGACTGTACATTTTTCCCAAAGAAAGGTGCCTCAATAGCCAGTTCATCGGGCAGATAGGAAGAGATGATTCCTTGAACTCGTTCATGTATATGAGCCAACTTCAAATAGTGATTGGCATATTTACGTAAGTCTATGACCCCTAAGGTTACAACATGTGGCTTCGAGTCAACAATATGTAACACCCCATAACCCATCAGATTGGTTCCTGGGTCAATCCCTAATATCACTTTATCCTTGATGGGTTGCTTCACTTGATGACCTCCATTAGCGTGGGGAATCCTACCACTTTATCCTTGAATACCTTCATCATTTCTTCATTCAATTTCATACCTTGTTCGGTATGCCAGCGATGAAGGACTGCACTGTCTTCCACCTCCCATTGCAGAGAGAAACATTCACTATCACTTTCCTGATGACTCAATATTTGTGTCAGACGAGGATTCTTCAACATCCCGTGTTGCTCCACTTGTGGCATATAACCTTCCGTCAGCCAAATGACGAAATTACGTGCATCATTTATATCAACTTGAAAAGTCGTATTATATATCAACATAGTCTTCTATTATTGTTTTCAAGACAAAGATAATGAATTTACAGAGAAAGGCTATGCAAATGCATGAAACATTTGCATAGCCTAACAATAATTAGATAATATATAGATGAGTTTATAAATGTATTCCAATTTCGAATAACATATCCTAATAATTATACAACAGAAACAAGAAAACAAGCAAAACATTTGCACAATTCCATTTTACGGCGTATATTTGCACCGGAATTAAGAAAGGGGCATTAGCTCATCTGGCTAGAGCGTTAGACTGGCAGTCTAAAGGTGACGAGTTCGAGTCTCGTATGCTCCACATTTCAATAGGTTGGTAGTTTTGCCAACCTTTTTTTGTCTCATAAATCACACATCATGAAAAGACTCACCATCCTCCTCGGGCTTGTCCTTATGACTATACAGCCCCTCACCATGAACGCACAAACTTCGGGCAACCGCTTCGAAGCCGGTAAAGGAACCTTTCTCCTCAACGGAGAACCCTTCGTCGTCAAAGCAGCCGAGTTGCACTATCCACGCATCCCCCGCCCCTATTGGGACCAACGCATCAAGCTCTGCAAGGCACTCGGCATGAACACCGTCTGTCTGTATGTATTTTGGAATGCACACGAATCCCAACCGGGTGTATTCAACTTTGAAGGCCAGAATGACCTGGCTGCCTTCTGCGAACTTTGCAAGGACAACGACATGTATGTCATCCTGCGGCCCGGCCCATACGTTTGCGCTGAATGGGAAATGGGTGGCCTTCCCTGGTGGTTGCTGAAGAAGAAAGACATCCGTTTGCGCGAAGACGACCCCTACTTTATGGAACGTGTAGCCATCTTTGAAGAGGCCGTAGCCAATCAGGTGAAACACCTCACCATTCAAAACGGAGGCCCCATCATCATGGTGCAAGTGGAAAACGAATATGGCTCCTATGGCATCAACAAGAAATATGTTTCTGAAGTGCGCGACATTGTCCGAAAGAACTTTGGCGAGGTTACCCTCTTCCAATGCGACTGGGCTTCCAACTTCACCAACAACGGTTTGGGCGACCTCATCTGGACGATGAACTTCGGTACGGGTGCCGACATCGACCAACAATTCGCAAAGCTGAAACAGCTTCGTCCCGACAGCCCTTTGATGTGTAGTGAATTCTGGAGCGGATGGTTTGACAAATGGGGAGCCAACCACGAAACCCGTCCGGCTTCGGATATGATAGCCGGCATCGATGAAATGCTCTCCAAGGGCATCTCCTTCAGTCTCTACATGACACACGGTGGCACCAACTGGGGACATTGGGCAGGCGCCAACTCACCGGGATTTGCCCCCGATGTAACCTCTTATGACTACGATGCACCCATCAGCGAAAGCGGACAGACCACTCCGAAATATTGGGAGCTCCGCAAGACACTCGCAAAGTACATGGACGGAAAGAAACAGGCCAAAGTACCTGCGCTCATCAAGCCCATCGCCATTCCTGCCTTCCGACTGACCGAAGTGGCACCGCTCTTCGACAATCTCCCGACTCCTCGTCACGATAATGACATCAAGACTATAGAAGAATACGACCAAGGCTTCGGCAGCATCCTCTATCGCACTTCCCTCCCCGAACTCAAGACACAATCCGTCTTGAAAATGGATGCGCACGACTACACCCAAGTGTTCGTCGATGGAGTGCTGGTAGGCAAGATTGACCGCCGACTGGGAGAAAAGGAAATCACCCTTCCCCCTTGCCGGAAAGGTGCCCGACTCGATATCCTCGTCGAAGCCATGGGACGCATCAACTTCGGTCGTGCCATCAAGGATTTCAAGGGCATTGTCGGAAAGGTGGAACTGACTATCGACGTACAAGGCCGTCCGTTCGTATGCGATATGAAGAATTGGGAAGTGTTCAACATCGAGGATCGGCTGGAGACCTATCAAAACATGAACTTCCAACCGATTCAATCGTTGACCGACAAACACGGCCAACGCATCCCCGGGGTATATCGCGGCACCTTCAAGATCGGCAAGCCCAGTGACACCTTCTTCAACTTCGAGACATGGGGTAAAGGATTGGTGTATGTCAACGGACATGCCATGGGTCGCATTTGGGAAATCGGTCCTCAGCAGACACTCTACATCCCCGGCTGTTGGCTGAAGAAAGGCGAGAATGAAATCCTGGTGTTCGACATCGTGGGACCGAAGGATGTAACCTGTGAAGGATTGCGCGAACCGCTGATAGACAATCTACAGATTACAAAGCCTTTAAAGCACGACGATTCCTCCATCTTGAACAAAGTCGACCTGTCAAAAGTAACCCTTGCGTCCGAAGGTAGTTTCGCACCCGGCAACGGATGGCAGGAAGTGAAGTTCAACCAACCCATCAAGGCACGTTACGTCGGTTTGCTCGCCCATAATGCACAGGATGAAAAGGGAATTGCATCCATTGCCGAGCTCTATCTGTTGGATGAAGACGGCGAACGCCTCTCACGCGAGCCATGGACCGTCCTCTATGCCGATAGCGAAGACACTTCGAGCAAGAACTGCACCGCCGACAAGGTGTTCGACCTTCAGGAATCCACCTATTGGAAAACCGAGCGTCACAAACCCTTCCCCCACTATCTCATCATCGACCTCGGCGAAGTCCACACCCTCACCGGTGCACAATACCTCCCCCGCATGGAGTCCCAGACCCCCGGCAGCATCAAGGACTTCCAAATTCTGGTTAGCGAGGAGTTATAAAACAACTTTGCAAAAACATCAGTCAAAAGTGTCAGCGGGGGTTAACTATCTGAATGACAGCACCCATTCCTGACATTTTTGGCTGATTTATGCGTTTCAAATAAATCAGGAATCACCCGATGCATCACCTTCAATGGATAAAGCTATGCTTTATCAACCGCAAATCAATGCTTTACACCCGATAAGCCTATACCTTTACTCCCCACCATCATATACACATCCTGATTCTTTCAGACTCAAAAAATCAGCATAAAAAGTCAGTAATTGCCATTGACTATCAACACATTATCCCCTCCTGACACTTTTGACACATGTTTTCATAAACTAATTAAAACTCAGTACTATAAAGACGTCCTAACTCATAACCAAAAAATCTTCTTATCTTTGTCACAAAAGCGAAGATAGGATGCGGTTCGGGATAAAATCAAGCAAGCTTGATTGTTCTCCGCTCACCTTTCACTATCTTTGCAGAAAGGAAAATAGATTTATCATGGCAAACACCTCCCAACTTCTCGTTTACAAGGCATCGGCCGGATCGGGCAAGACCTTTACCCTGGCCGTGGAGTATATGAAGATGCTTATCCGCAACCCACGAGCCTATCGGAACATCCTGGCCGTGACCTTCACCAACAAGGCCACCACGGAGATGAAGGAACGCATCTTGGGTCAACTGTACGGAATCAGCATCGGTGACAAAGATTCCAAGCCTTACTTAAACAAGCTGATGGAAGAGTTGAACATGGAGGAAGCCGAAATCAGACAAAAGGCGGATGAAGCCCTGACGAGGATGATTCATGATTACAGCCGCTTCCGAGTGGAGACCATCGACTCCTTCTTCCAATCGGTGATGCGCAATCTGGCCCGCGAACTGGAACTGGGTGCCAACCTGAACATCGACCTCGACAATCTGAATGCATTGAGCGAAGCGGTTGACTCGCTGATAGAGAAGCTTGACCGCAACTCGCCCGTACTCTATTGGCTGCTCGAATATATCGACGAGCGGATACAAAACGACAAGCAATGGAAGGTGGCCAAAGAAATCAAAGACTTCGGAAGGGACATCTTCAAGGAGGAATACATCGAAAAGAGTCCGGCACTGAAGAAGACATTAGCCGACAAGGACTGCATCAAAAACTATCGGAAGACGCTGAATGAGTTGAAGACAGAGGCGGTGGAACAGATGAAGGGATTCGGCCAGCAGTTTATGGACACGTTGGATATGAACGGGCTTAGCGTGGCCGATTTCAGCTACAAAGAAAGCGGTGTGGCCGGTTACTTCCTCAAGCTTCAGGCGGGAAACACAGCCAATAATATATTAGGTACGCGCGTGAAGGACTGCATGAACGATGCATCGAAGTGGGTTGGGAAGACCCACAAACGGAAGAATGAAATCACGGCTTTGGTCGAAAGGGAATTGATTCCCCTACTGAACGAAGCGGAGAAACTGCGGGGGAAGAACAACCGAATCATCCATTCGTGTGACCTCTCCCTGCAACATGCCAACAACGTACGCTTGCTGGCCAACATCGACGAGGAGATGCGTCTGCTGAACGAAGAAAAGAACCGCTTCCTGTTGGCCGACACCAATGCCCTACTCCATCAGATTGTCCGCGAAGGCGACCCTTCGTTCGTCTTTGAGAAGATAGGTTCAAACATCCGCCACGTCATGATAGACGAGTTTCAGGACACCTCGCGCATGCAATGGGACAACTTCAAGCTGTTGCTGCTGGAAGGATTGGCACAAGGAGCCGACAGCCTGATAGTGGGTGACGTGAAACAATCCATCTACCGATGGAGGAACGGTGACTGGAACATCCTGAACAACCTGAAGAAAAAGATAGAGGCATTCAAGGTGGAGGAAAAGACGCTCGACACCAACCGGCGAAGCAAGGCACGCATTGTCAGGTTCAACAACGACTTCTTCACCGCTGCCTGTGAAGGGTTGAACGAAAAATATCGCGAAGAGCAAAACGAGGATTGCAAAGAACTGAAGCAAGCCTACCAGGACGTGGTACAGAAGACCACCGATCGGGAAGAGAAGGGTTCGGTCAAAGTGACCCTCCTCAGTAAGAAGGAGGAAACTGGTTACGAAGAAGATACCCTGCAGCAATTGGCACAAGAAGTGGAGAGTCTGATGGAGCAAGGGGAAACGCTGAACAACCTGGCTATCCTGATTCGATATAACCGGATGATTCCGTTGATAGCCGATTACTTCGACAAGCATACCCCCTACCGGATTGTGTCCGATGAGGCTTTCCGACTGGATGCTTCATTGGCCATCTGCATGATGCTGGATGCACTCCGCTACCTGAACAACCCTGACAACCGCATAGCCAAGGCACAACTGGCAGCAGCCTATCAGAACGAAGTACTGAAAAAAGGCCTCGACCTGAACAGCTTGCTGCTTCACGACCTGGAAGTTTATCTTCCAGCCGAATTTGTGGAACAAACCGACACTTTGCGCCTGATGCCACTCTATGAGTTGTTGGAAAAGCTGTTCAACCTCTTCCAATTGTCGCTCATCGAGGAGCAGGATGCCTACCTGTTCTCGTTCTTCGACAAGGTGAATGAATATCTAAAGGACCATTCCTCCGAACTGACCGCCTTTATTCACCATTGGGAGGAAAACTTGTGCAGCAAAACCATCCCATCGGGCGAGATAGAAGGTATCCGCATCCTCTCCATCCACAAATCAAAAGGATTGGAATACCCGACGGTACTCATTCCCTTCTGTGACTGGAAGATGGAGAACAGCAAGGTGAGCCATGTGTGGTGTGCCCCCCAGGAATCGCCCTTCAATGCCCTCGACCTGGTACCCATCAACTATGGACCCGCCATGGATGAGTCGGTGTATCACGAGGATTTCCTTAAAGAAAGGTTACAGCTATGGGTGGACAACCTGAATCTGTTGTACGTTGCCTTTACCCGTCCGAAGGCCAACCTCATTGTGTGGGGAAAGCAGGACAAAGCACAAGGAACTGTTTCGGAACTGTTGGCACAAGCCCTGCCGCAAACCTCTTGCACGGAGCAAGAAACGGAAAATGGGAACAAGGTGTATGAATGGGGTGAGCTATGTACTACGCAAGCGGAAGAAGAAAAGGAGATTACCAATAAGTTGTTGGTAAAGCCTGAAGGTGTGGACGTATGGATGGAGAGTCTTGACACCCAGATTGAATTCAAGCAATCCAATCGTTCGACAGATTTCATCCAAGGGGAAGAGGTGGACCAACAAAAATACATCCAGCAAGGGGAATTGCTTCACCAGCTGTTTGCCTATCTCCGTACCACTGAGGACCTATCGACGGCACTGAAAAGGTTACGCATGGAAGGGGTCATCACCTCGGACGAACAGGAGAAGGAAATAGAGAAGTTGGCTAACTGGGCCTTGGGCCATCCCAAGGTGAAGGAATGGTTTACGGGGGATTGGGAACTGTATAACGAATGTACCATCATCAGTACATACAAGGGAAAAGTCAAGACCCAACGTCCCGACCGTGTGATGATGAAAGACGGAGAAGTGGTAGTGGTGGACTTCAAGTTCGGGAAAAAGCATGCCGACTATCACGGTCAGGTGCGTCATTACATGAGCCTGCTGGCCAGCATGGGATATTCGCACATCCGGGGGTATTTGTGGTATGTATTTAATAATGAAGTGGAAGAGGTTGTTTGAGTTATGAGTTATGAGTTGTAGGGACGCATCGCAATGCGTCCGTAAGGAGATAAAGGAGTTAGAGGAGTTATCGCTTCGCTCGTCCTTCGGACAGGGAGTTAAAGCCAATACTCTTGTGGATGTATTCCTTAGTCGAAGCTATCGGCTAACAGGCAAAGCCTGTGATAACTACTTTAACTACTAAAATTAATTAAACATATATGGAAACGTTCTTGAAATTAGTAGCAAGCGATTTGTACAATCGTGCCAACGGAAACCTGGCACGAACGGCAGTGATATTCCCCAACAAACGGGCAGCGTTGTTCTTCAACGAATACCTGGCCAAGGAAGCGGGAAAACCGATCTGGTCGCCTGCCTACATCACCATCAGCGAACTGTTCAGAAGTATGTCCACACTGGAAGTGGCTGACCCCACCAAATTGGTGTGCGAGTTGTATAAGGTCTATCGGCAAACTACAGACAGCGAAGAGTCCCTGGACAACTTCTACTTCTGGGGCGAATTGCTCATCAGTGACTTTGACGATGCGGACAAGAACTTGGCAAGAACCCAAGACCTCTTCTGCAATCTGAAGGAACTGAAAAGCCTGATGGGCGACCTTTCCTATATGGACAAAGAACAGGAAGAGGCTATCCAGCAATTCTTCCATAATTTCTCCATCGAACGCAGAACGGTACTGAAAGAACGCTTCATCTCCTTATGGGATGTCTTGGGTGACATCTATACCCGCTTCAAAGAGAACCTGAAGCAACAAGGCATTGCCTACGAAGGGATGCTCTATCGGGAAGTGATGGAAACATTCCAGACCGACGGCCTCCCCTATGAGACCTATGTGTTTGTGGGATTCAACGTATTGAACAAGGTAGAGCGTCAGTTATTCAAAGCACTGAAAGATGCGGACAAGGCCCTATTCTATTGGGATTACGATGAGTTCTACCTGAACAAGCCCCACCACGAAGCCGGCGTGTTCATCAAACAGAACCTGAAGGAGTTCCCCTCTCCGCTCGACGCTTCGTGCTTCAATCGTTTGGACAGTCCCAAGGAAATACACTACGTGGCCTCACCTACCGAAAATGCACAAGCCCGCTATCTTCCCCAATGGATTCGGAAAAACCTCACGGAGAGTGAAAAGGAAATGGCCGTGGTACTGTGCAATGAATCGTTGCTGCAACCGGTGCTACATTCTCTTCCTGAGGATGTGAAGCATGTGAACATTACCATGGGGTTTCCCCTCTCGCAGACACCCGTCTATAGTTATGTATTGGCTTTGCTCGAGTTGCAGATAAACGGTTTCAATCCGAAGAACGGACGATTCCTGTTCGAACAAGTCATGGCGGTGTTGAAACATCCCTATACCCGGCAACAAACCACGGAAGCGGAGGCTTTGGAAAAGAGTCTGACCCAAGACAACCGTTTCTACCCCTTGCCCGGTGAATTGAAAAAGGATGAGTTCTTGAGTCATTTATTTACCCCCGTAAGCGGAATATTACCCCTGACCGACTATTTGTTGGAGGCTTTGCAACAAGTGGCTGTCATCTATCGGAAAGACAAGGAAAAAGAGCAGGATGAGGCTCTCAACCAACTCTATCGGGAGTCGTTGTTCAAGGCTTATACGACCTTCGGAAGACTCCGTACTTTGATTGAAGAAGGGAAACTGAACATCCAGCCCCACACCTACCGGAAACTAGTTGTCCGGATATTGTCTACCCTCAATATTCCTTTCCATGGTGAACCGGCCATCGGATTGCAAGTCATGGGGGTGCTCGAGACACGCAACCTCGACTTCCGTCACTTGATACTGCTCTCCACCAACGAAGGACAACTCCCGAAGAACGGTGGTGATTCATCCTTTATCCCCTACAATTTGCGGAAAGCATTCGGCATGACGACCATTGAACACAAGATAGCGGTCTATGCCTATTATTTCTATCGGTTGTTACAACGGGCAGAAAAAGTTACGTTGATGTACAACAACTCGTCGGACGGATTGAACAGGGGGGAATGGAGCCGCTTCATGCTCCAGTTTCTGATAGAATGGAAGCACCCCATCCTCCTTCAGACACTCCAAGCCAAGCAGTCTCCCCAAGGTAGTACCGCCATCACCCTTCCGAAGACCCCCGAGGTGATGCAAAAGATGTGGCATCGCTTCAGTTTGGAAGCCAATAAAGACGCGTTGCTCTCCCCTTCTGCATTGAATTGCTACCTGGATTGTACTCTCCGCTTCTATTTCAAATATGTAGCCCGACTGAAAGCACCCGAGGAGGTGAATGCAGACATTGATTCGGCTACCTTCGGAAGTATCTTCCACTTGGCTGCCGAGAATATCTACAAAGACCTGACGGCTCACGGGAAGGTCATCAACAAGGAAACGATAGAAGCGTTGCTGAAGCATCCCCTCAAATTGGAAAGTTATGTGGACAATGCTTTCAAGGAATTGTTCTTCCATATTCCACAAGAGGAAAAGTCCGAATATAACGGTACGCAACTCATCAATTCGGAAGTCATTGTCCGATACTTGAGGCAGCTGCTCAAGCACGATTATGCCTATGCGCCCTTTACCTTTGAAGCCTCGGAAAAGGATGTGTACGAAGAGGTAAGCATTCATACTCCCAATGGTGATTTGACGACCCGCATCGGTGGGGTAATCGACCGTATGGACAGCAAGGATGGCATCCTGCGCATTGTGGATTATAAGACAGGCGGAAGTGCTGACAAGTCTCAAAGCATTGATTCCTTGTTTATGCGTGACAAGAACCGTTCGGGTTACATCTTCCAGACATTTCTATATGCCAGCATCATGAGCAGACTTTCACAACAGAGGATTGCTCCAGCCTTGCTCTACATCCATCGGGCAGCGGCTGTTGATTATTCGCCTATCATCCGCATCAAAGAGGACAAAGAAGTAGAAGAAGTGTTGGACTTCAGCATCTACGAAGGCAAGTTCCGTGAAAAGCTTCAGGAGCTGCTGGAAGAGATTTTCCATCCCGACATTCCATTCACCCAAACCGATGTGGAAGATAAATGTGCGTATTGCGATTTTAAAGCGATGTGTAGGAAGTAGGGACAAGGCGTGCCTTGTCCTTATTGGAGTTAAAGGGAGATAAAGGTAGATAAATGGAGATAAATGCCAAATGTAGGGACCTAAACTATAACTCCTCCTCTATAAGGGGAGGTGTCGCATTGCGACGGAGGGGTGTAAATTATGAGGACAAGGCACGCCTTGTCCCTACAAACCACATAATGAAAAGAACCCTGTGCATAGGTGGTGTTGCGTGAGTGAGGGTTTTGCCAGGAGTGAGAAAGGAACTTGTTGTTTGAGCCTTTGGAAAAGGCGAGTTGAAGTTCCGTTCACTAATGGCTTTACCCGAATAGCAACGGAGCCGTAGCACTTGATCTTTCTTTTGTTACCTTTTCTTTGTATCAAGACAAAGAAAAGTAAAGAAGAACCGAGCAAAAGTGGATGTTACCGAGATCCTTCGTCACTACGTTCCTCTGGATGACAACTTTGTGTTAGCAAGTATATCATTCCCAAATATTTTTTTTATTCCTTTTGAACAAAAGGAAATTCCCCCGTGTTATAGAATTGTGTTTTTCATGTAGTAGATTAAGATCATCAGGTACGAGCTTGAGAAAGTTGAGTACTGAAAAGGGCAATAGAGATTGCCCTGAAAAAAACAAGAGGTACTTCCAAAAAGTACCTCTTATTCTTTTATGCTTGAATTTCTCTCAAAGCCTTACACAATTGGTCTGGACAAGATGTCCATCGATTTCCGCATTTGATACCTTCAAGACGGGCAATCACATCTTCCACTTTCATCCCTTTTACCAATCGGGAGATTCCTTGAAGATTACCATTACATCCACCCCAAAAGAACACCTGCTTGATGATACCGTCTTCAACTTCCAATTCGATATGACTGCTACAGGTTCCCTGAGTCTTATATGTCAATTTCATATTATTCTTCAGCTGGCTTCATGTTGGTGTAAACAGTCTGAACATCGTCGAATTCTTCGAGGCGTTCTACCATCTTATCGATCGTTTCACGTTGTTCAGGAGTTACATCCTTGGTATCGTTCGGGATGTAAGTGAAGTCACCACCTACTTCTTCAAAACCGGCTTCTTCCAAATACTTCTGAATAGCGGCATAGCTCTTCGGGTCACCATAGATAGTGATAGTACCTTCTTCCGGATCTTCATCGAATTCATCTTCCACGTTGAAGTCAATCAATTCGAGAATCAGTTCATCCATATCGATGCCGTCTTTCTTCTTGAAAGTGAACACACACTTGTGGTCGAACAAGAATGCCAAAGAACCGGTAGTACCGAGGTTTCCACCAAACTTGTTGAATACCGAGCGAACATCGGCAACGGTACGAGTAGTGTTGTCAGTCAAAGTATCAACGAATACGGCGATACCATGAGGGCCGTAACCTTCGTAAGTCATACCCTTGTAGTCGCTCTGGTCCTTACCGAGTGCATTCTTGATAGCACGTTCGATGTTGTCCTTCGGCATGTTTTCACGCTTACATGTAGCGATGACACCACGA
>JAFVTL010000030.1 GCA_017503235.1 Bacteroidaceae bacterium
AGGCAATACTTGTTTTTCAATTCCTGCAAGGCCTGTACCGGCAGCAATGGCTTCCAACTGGCAGCCCAACTGAGTAGCTAACTTACGGCCTTTGGTCAAAAGTTCGAGACTTACATCGGCTACGTTTGCGCCTTCAAGTTCCAGATATACAAATACGTTATTCATAATTCTTTTTCTTTTTTGTTCTCTTTGTAGATAAATGGAGTTAAATGGAGAAATCGCTTCGCTCGTCCTTCGGACATGGAGATAAATGCCAATAGTTGTTGTGACTGATTTAGTAATGCATTCGGCCTTTATCTCCCTCTTATCTCCTTTTATCTTCCTTTATCTCCATAGATACTATCCAATCGTATGGTTAGCCAACAGTTCAACAATCAAATCTTCTACATCCTGGTCGCTTCCTGTCAGAGTCTTGCTTTCCTTAGCCTGGAAGATGATGTTTTCAATCTTCTTCACCTTGGTAGGAGAACCCGACAAACCGCATTGCTGGGTGTCACCGTCTACATCGGCTACACTCCATTCTACGATGTTCAAATAAGGAAGCTTGTCGTACAATTCAGCGTATGGCAATTCAGCTCCTTCCTTGGTGATGGCTGCCTTTTCCTGAGCACCGAGGGCACGCTTATACTTCATCACCAACTTCGCATTGCGAGGACGGCAAGGAGCAGCGCTACCGTTTACGGTCAGTACGATAGGCAATGGACCTTCCACGGTTTCCACACCGCCGTCGATGTGACGCTTCACGGTGATGCGGCGAGCTTCTTCGTCCACGTTCAATACTTCTTCGGTATAAGTAATCTGGGTCAAGCCCAACTTTTCAGCTACCTGAGGACCTACCTGAGCGGTATCACCGTCGATAGCCTGACGACCACCGATGATGAGGTCATAGTCACCAATCTTCTTGATGGCAGTAGCCAAGGCGTAAGATGTAGCCAAGGTATCTGCACCTGCAAAAGCGCGGTCGGTCAACAAATAACCATTGTCGGCTCCGCGATAAAGTCCTTCACGAATGATTTCAGCAGCACGTCCCGGTCCCATGGTGAGGATAGTCACCGTCGAGCCTGGATGAGCGTCTTTCAGTCTGAGTGCCTGTTCCAAGGCATTCAAGTCTTCCGGGTTGAAGATGGCCGGAAGCGCCGCACGGTTGATGGTTCCGTCGGCATTCATGGCGTCTTTGCCCACATTGCGTGTGTCGGGCACTTGCTTCGCCAATACTACAATTTTCAAACTCATAATATATATATATTGGTATTACTCTTTCGTTTTTCGGGCGACAAATTTACTTAAACTATTCGACAGACAAAAGAAAGCGGGTAGAAAAATGCACATTTTATTCATTTTTGAGCAAAAAGGCGGGCTGTAAACGTTTGATTATAGTGACGAATAACCTTTAAATATTGTTCAATGACTGTGTCTTTCCCAAGAAAATCGTATCTTTGAACAATGAATTTGAGGAAAAGGAATCGGAGGTAGCCTTTAACTCCTTTAACTCCTTTAACTTCTTTAACTCCTTATATATAAAAATATGGAAACGATCAATCATGAACTGATGGAGTGGCTGCAACAGATGGGGGTAGCCGATGGCAATTTGCCGATGATTCAACGCATTGTGGTGATAGCGGCCATTCTGCTGATTGCCTATGTACTGGATATGATTGCCCGTAAGGCGGTGATTCCTTTGGTGCATAAAGTGACGGCCAAGACGCAGAGCAATTGGGACGACCATCTGCTGAGTGATGAGGTGATGGGGAACCTGTGTCATCTGATTCCTCCCATTGTCGTGTTTGTACTCATACCTTTTGCACTGGCCGACGAGCCCAACTGGCTGCACTTTGTCCGGAAGGTCTGTTCGATATACATCACGATTGTGCTGATGAAGCTCATCTGCTCTTTCCTCACTTCGCTCTACACGCTTTCGAGCGAACACGAGAAGCTGAAGAACCGCTCGATGAAGGGATTCTACCAGATGATAAAGTTGGTTGTGGTGTGTGTCGGTGTGATTATCATCATCAGCGAGCTGATAGACAAAGATCCGGTGGCGATATTGACAGGCTTGGGTGCCGGTACGGCCATCCTGATGCTGGTCTTTCAGGATACCATCAAAGGCTTGGTGGCTGGCGTACAGCTGACGGCCAACGATATGCTTCGACCGGGTGACTGGATTTCCATGCCCAAGTATGGGGCCGATGGGGCGGTGCAGGAGGTGACGCTCACGACCGTGAAGGTGCAGAACTGGGATAAGACGATTTCTACCATTCCGCCTTATGCGCTGGTGAACGACTCTTTCCAGAACTGGCGGGGAATGTGGGAAAGTGGTGGCCGACGCGTGAAGCGCTCCATCAATATCGATATGCATACCGTCCGTTTCTGTACCTCCGAAGAGATGGAGGCTTTCCGCAAGGAGGAATGGATGCAGGATTTTGAAGGTACGGGCGGTGAGGAAGTGAACCTCTATGTGTTCCGTCACTACTTGGAGCATTATCTGCGCAATCATCCGAGGGTGAACCAGGGGCAGATGATTATGATACGCCAATTGCAACCCACAGCTGAGGGCTTGCCGGTGGAATTGTATTTCTTCTCGGATGGTACCAATTGGGTGCCCTACGAACATCTGCAGGCCGAGGTGTTCGACCATTTGTTGGCTACCTTGCACAAGTTTGGCTTGAAGGTCTTCCAGAGTCCGACGGGATTGGACCTGCAGCGGTTGAAGGGGTAAGGCTTATGAATGTAGCTCGAGGATGAAGCGCGTTCCTTTCTTGTAGCTCTCGTCCAGGCGTAGCGTGCCGTTCAGCTTGTAGGCGATGAGGCTGCAAGTGGGCAATCCCAATCCGTCGCCTTCGGTTAAATCAACCACTTCGGCAAAGGGCTTGAAGAGGCTGTTGCGCTTTTCTTCAGGGATGCCGGAGCCGGTGTCGGTAATGATGAATTGTCCGGTGTGGGCGCTTCGCTTCTTGAATTCCAACGTGATTTTTCCGCTTTCAGTGTGCAATGCGGCGTTGTTCAGCAGATAGAGCAGGACGTTTTCCAGTGCTTCGGCATTGGTGCGGATGTTGACGCGCGGTGCGTTCAGTACGGCTTCTACTTCCGGCTTGAACTGGCCTTTGGCTTTCTCCATAATCTGTTCGCACAGGGTGCTTACGCTCAAGTCCTTCACTTCGTAGCGTTCTTCCCGGCTGCTTTCCAATTCCATGTAGGTTTGTATGTGCTCCATCATGTTTTTTAGAGCTTCTATGTGGCGGATGGCAGTAGGGTTGTTTCCCGATACATGCTGCAGAGCGTCCAAGGAGGGAGCCATCTGAGTGTTGATGTTGCTGATGAAGTTGCTCTTGGTCTCGTTGTTGTCGTTGGCCAACGAAAGGCTGTTCTTCAGCTTCTTGATTTTAGCTGTGTTCTTGACCATGATACCAAAGAGGAAGAACAGGCCTCCGGCTAAAGCGGCGGCCAGGATGCAGAGGAAGATGATGATTCCTTGCTGGGTGCCTATCTTGCTTTCTTTATCGTTCAAGGTGGCTTGAGCGTCGTCGTATTGTCCTTGCAGAGTGGCGAAGGCTTGGGCAGTCTTGACGGCCTGGATGGAGTCTTGCCATTGGGCGTAGAGCTTGTTCAAGGCGTTGGTCAGGTAGGTATTCTTGCTTTGCTGGGCTTGTGCTATCATGTCCTGATAGCATTGGTCGATGCCCGATTCGTCTTTGCCTTCGGCTTTTTTCTGTACCAGTTCCTGATAGCATTGCAGGCTTTTTTCAGGCTGGTTGAATTTCTGATAGTATCCGGCTTTGGCCATGAGTAGGTCTTCGTCCAATGTAGCGGACTTGGCTTGCTGGGCGTAGGTGCTCATTTGTTCGATTTGAGTCTGGCTGCGTTCGGCGTTGTTCAGCCTCATGTACATGCGTAGGCGTTCTTTGGTGACCAGGTAATGGAGGTCGGGGGCTTGCTGCTTGCTCTTCTGTTCGTGACTGTATATCAAGGCGTCCAGTTGGCGGCAGGTGGCGAAAGCCTCTTTCCATTCGCGGTTTTCGGTTTGCTTGATGCTGGTCTTGATACCTTCTTCGATACTCTTTCTCAATTCGCCGGTTTGAGCTTGTGCTGTCCAGATGCAGCAGAAAAGCGACAATATAAGTAGAATCTTTTTCATTTTCGTTCTTAGTTTTTTTGCAAATATAAATCATTTGCCGGTTATTTGCCAAGTTTTTGTCTTATCTTTGTTGTGTTAAAAATGAAAGAGCATGGAGAAAGGACTGACCTATACATCTACTTTGGTGGTAACGCATACGCATGTGGCTTCAGCGATGGGAAGTGGTGACTTGCACGTGTTTGCAACGCCGGCAATGGTGGCGTTGATGGAGAATGCTGCAATGAACGCCGTGGCCGGACATCTGCCCGAAGGGGCTACGACGGTAGGCGCAATGATGAATACTTCGCACATCAAGCCGTCACCGGTGGACGATGAAGTGAAGGCAACCGCTGTGCTTACAGAGGTAGAAGGTCGCAAACTGACCTTTTCCATTGTGGCCGAAGACAGTAAAGGCATTATAGGCGAGGCAGTGCATGTACGCTACATCGTGGATCGTGAACGTTTCCTTAATAAATTATAGTGAATCTCCTTCGTGTGGATGCTATGGTGCTCTCCTTCACCACCGCCGTAGAAATAGTTTTTACGACCGATAAAAACTATTTCTATGCCTGCTGAAAACTATTGTTACGTTGTCTCCTTGGGGGTGGAAAGAGAAGGTGGGTGCTCCCGAGACTCTTCGCTTCACTTCGTTCCGCTCTGAGTGACAGGGGAGGGGTGTCATCCGTGGTCATTAGCTTTCATCCGCATGGCAAGATTAGAATCTGTGCTCATCCGTCGCATCTGCGTCATCTGCGTGCCATCATTCATCCTGGTGTCCTCTGTGGTAAATCGATGCTCGCTCCACGCTCGTGCTTCAAAAAAAATGTTCTTCAGCACGTTTTGATTATCAAGTGTTTGCGTTACACTTTACATTTTTCTTCAAAAAAAGTCTTTGAATTGTTTGGTCAGAATTAAAATTCGCCTTACCTTTGCATCCGCTTTCCGAAAGGAAGCCGTTTTGAAGAAGCGTTCTTTGAAAGATTTAGATATGAACAAGCAAGTAGTACAAGATTAGTGAGCAGTGACTAGTGACTAGTGACTGGAAAGCTAATAACAGAAACCG
>JAFVTL010000142.1 GCA_017503235.1 Bacteroidaceae bacterium
AGCATCGGCGTAACCAGCTGCGGCGTATGAGCCGAGCCATACTGACCAGCAGCCAGTACCAGAACCACCGGCGCATCGACCTGATAGTGGTACATTGCAGCGCCACCCGTTGCGACTCCCCTACCCCCTTGGAGGCCATCACCGCATGGCATCAGGCCCGCGGATTCGCAACCATCGGCTACCACTACTACATCACGCGCGACGGCGAGGTACACCGCGGACGCCCCCTCCACCAGGTGGGGGCGCATGCCGTGGGCTACAACCAACACTCCATCGGGGTGTGCTACGAAGGAGGACTGCTACCCGACGGCACTCCTGCCGACACCCGTACCGAGGCACAGAAGGACACGTTACGGAAGCTGCTCGAACGGCTGAAAACAGATTATCCCGATGCCCTCGTGAAAGGACACCGGGATTTGCCGGGAGTGAAGAAGCACTGTCCGTGCTTCGACGTTATTCTGTGATTGATTCTTACTTCTTCCAATGGTTTTCCAAACGTTCCGCTTCTTCGCGGGTAATCTGAATCACCGTACCATGCTTGGGCGACTGGAAGTTGGTAGCCTTCATCACGCCTTCGTTGAAGTGTCCCAAATCGGTGAAATGAACGAAGTCGGTCGTTTCGGCGAAACCGAAGTTGCTGGGACGGATGCCGTAGATGTCGTACATCACCACCCACTTGTCTTCGCCGATGCGCTTCCATACGTTCGGAGCCTCGCAGGCCTGTTCTTCAAAATCAATCCAACGGCCGTCGTACTGATAGCCGCCATTGATGCGGTCGGACAGGGCCATCTTGATGCCGATGCCTTCGTCGTGGGCCACATACATCATGCAAAAGCGTCCGTCGGGCAAGGCGGTGATGTCTGCATCCAAGGTCGATATCTTGGGATTGGGATATTCGAACAAGGGCTGAGGAACCGTCACGAACTTGGTAAAGTCATCGTCGGTATACGCATAGTAGAGGCGGGTCTCCTCGTTGTGGTAACGCATGGTGAAATAAATCATCATCTTACCTTCCACGGGGTCGTAGATGGTTTCGGGCGCCCAGGCGCAACCCATCTCGCCAAACAATTCCTTATATTCATCGATGACACGCACCTTGCTCTGTGTCCAATGAATCAGGTCATAAGATTTCATAAGCACCAGGCCGCGGTTGTTGCCCCAACCATACATCTCACCGTCGCGTTCCCATTGGGTTTCGCGGTAGCCCAAACGGTTGGCAAAAATATGGAGGTCGGTCATAGCCATATAGAAGGCACCGTCGGGGCCACGGGTGATGTGCGGGTCGCGCACTCCCCGCTGATCGGCTATCGTATCGCCGGCAATGATGGGCTGTCCGTCGTTCACGGCAGTGAATGTATAGCCATCGTAACTGGTAGCCATGAAAAGGCTATGGGTAGGGTCACTGAAGAAGACAAACAGGTAGGCACCCATATCCTCTTCGGTCAATTGCTTCTTACCTTGCTGGCCGCATGAAGCCAAGCCCAACAACAGGCACATCGCCAAAAACAGATTTCTTTTCATCGTCTTACATGTTTATTCGGTTACCAATACAATACCTCCCTGCGGAGCAATCACCAACTGGGTCGGCTTTCCGGCCTTCAGTTTCTTTTCCTGCATCTGGGGTTGCAGGTTCTTGTCGTCGGCATACCAGCTGACTACTTTCTCACCCAAGAAAGACAAGTCTGCATTCAGCTTCAAGGTTTCCTTGCCTGCATTGACAGCAGCCACGTACCACTTTTCGCCGTGGCGACGGGCCAGCACGACGTATTTGCCCGGATAGCCGTCGATGTAACGCACTTCATCCCATTCGGTCGGCACTTCCTTCATGAAGTCCAGACACACCTGAGGTGCATCCTGCAAGTTATTGGGAGCCAAAGCGAAGTTCTGTATCGGATTCTGGAAAAGAACAGCGGTAGCCAACTGGAAGACATCGGTCGTACGACGGGTAGTGCCACCATCGTTCCCGCGGTTCATGCGCTTGTTCAGGAACACGCCGCCAAACTCCATACAGCCGACCGTATTGCGGATGAACGGATGAAGCGTAGCATTGTAAGCTTCCATATCGCAAGCATGCTGGCCGAATATCAGGTTTTCGGATGCCAGCACCGCTTCACTGCCCACATAATTAGGATACATACGCTCCCAGCCACGAGGCAAGGTGCAACCGTGGAAGATGACCATCAAGCCGTATTCATTCGCATCGCTCAGAATCGCTTCATACAGACGCATCGTTTCCTGCTTGTCGCCACCGAAGAAGTCTATCTTCACGCCTTTCACGCCCAACTTCTGCAACCATTTCATCTGCTTCTTCCGCTGGATAGGATTGTCCATCAGATGTACAGGACCCTGTTCGATGTCGTTCCAATAGCCACTGGAGCTATGCCACAAGAATACATCCACACCCTTGCTTTGCGCATGCTTCACCAGCTGTTCCATGCGTTCGTAACCGATGTTTGTATCCCACCAGTTGTCGACGAGCACGTATTCGTAACCCATAGCAGCCGCCAGGTCGATGTACTTCACCTGATCGTCGTAGTTGATACTTCCATCCTGCCAGAGAATCCAGCTCCAGGTGCCGCGTCCCATCCGGTAGTCGCAAGAAGGTTCGTAACGAGGTTCCACCACATCCCACATGACGGTTGTCTCCACAATGGGCTTCAAAGTTTCACCCACCGTAATCGTGCGCCAAGGGGTAGAGCCCGGCAAGGCGAAAGCCGGTTCAACGGTGCCGTTACCATTGTTTTCTTCGGGCATCGGGAACTCCAGCTTGTAAACGCTTCCTTCTTTCACATCACTCAATCGTGAGCCGCAATAACGGCTGTCCACATCGGTTTCGCTGAGCAGCACCCATCCGTCATCGCCTATCTTGAACAAGCAAGGGAAGGTAAATCCGTGTCCATAATGAGAGATGCGGGTCATCGGAGCATCGGCCACATATTCTTCCTCATAGCTGGGCTTGGTACGCTTCCAGCCAATCATGGCATCGCTCTGCGGAGTAAGGAAAGTCGTGGTTTGTTCAGGGAAACTGAAAGCGGTCGCTTCATCCTTCACAACCACACTTCCCGTTTCGCCAATGCGCTCCAAGGTATAGCGGAAAGCGATGTCGTTGTTGCTCACACGGAAGGTGATGTACATTTTTTGCTTACTCGCATTCTCAACCGTAAATATCAACTCGTTGGCCTGGTAATGGATTTCAGAAGCCTTGATTCTGTCCTGACGATAAGTCTTTTCTATCGGTCGGGTGACATGGCTGGTCACGGACAAGTCCTTCGTAAAGTCACCAATATTGGTCTGCATGCCCAACGGAGAATGTTCAAGCATGGTTTTCCCATTGTAATCCACCGAATAGTACACTCCGCCCCAGTGGTTGCTAACAGTCACTTGCAATTTCCCGTCCGGGCCTGCAACTTTCATTTCCTGAGCTGACACGGAAAGCATCGGTATCAGCATCACTAACAGTCTTAGTATGTTCTTCATGATATAATAAAAAAATGTTTCCTTTGTATGATTCCACAAAGAAAACATTTTTTTCGACAACGAGCAACAAAATAACATTACTAATAAAAGAACTGGCGCTATAACCCTTCGTCAAGGGTCAGCAATTTCGTCCTATCCACCAAATCTTCAACGTATAAAAGAGGACTGTACCCAACATCAGAGCCACACTCCCACTAATCATGCAAACGCACGCGACGGACGAAATGCCCAAGAAGCCGGACGACATGGAAAAAATGACAGCCAGCCAAATCAATCCCATCCCGATGGTCATGATGCGACACATCCTGCCTATCAAACCTATCTGCCGATAAAAGACCGGCTCCTTCAAGCGGATGGGCAGATTGACCAGTTTCCGATTGTAAGCGGCCGAAGCACTAATTATCATCATCAAGACGAACACCACCGCCATGAGCCAATAGATGTATTTGCCCGACCATCCGTCGGCCTCTCCCTTGTAATTGAAATGGGAAGGCACGGTCTCGGGCGCCCTTACATACAGCACTCCGGTCAACACCAACGCCACAATGGCGATGAACAAAGCTACCCATTCAAGCAGCCTGTCCGATTTCGTAACAGGAGCCTTTCTACGGTCACGGCTCACATCCCAAAACTTGTATTTCATGCTTCCTCCTCCTTTGAATTTTCCTTTGAATTTGTCCGTTTCTTTTTCATCCTACCGCTTTTGCGCAAAGCTTCGGCAATGATCCATTGCAGCTGCCCGTTGGTGGAACGGAACTCATCGGCAGCCCATTTTTCAATGGCCTCCATGGTTTCCGCATCCACTCTGAGGACAAAGCTCTTTATCGCTTCTTTCTTTGCCATAGCGAAGGAAAGATCAATGATTCAACGTACCCGAATTGATGACCGGTTGAGCCGGTTCGTCCGCACAAAGCACTACGAGCAGATTGCTCACCATAGCCGCTTTCTTTTCTTCGTCCAGTTCGACGATTTCTTCAGCCGACAATTTATCAAGTGCCATCTTCACCATTGATACCGCACCTTCCACAATCTTTTCACGGGCCGTAATGATGGCACTGGCTTGTTGGCGACGAAGCATCACAGCTGCGATTTCAGGGGCATAAGCCAAGTAATTGATGCGGGCTTCCACAATTTCCATACCGGCCATGGCAAGACGTTCGTTCAAGCGCTTTTCCAATTGGTCGTTGATTTCCTCACCACCTCCACGAAGAGTCAGTTCGCCAGAATCCTGCTCGGTATCATCATAAGCATATTCACCGGCCACCTGACGGAGGGCAGCATCACTCTGTACGCGTACAAAGTCTTCGAAAGCGTTCATACGTCCGGCCACAGTCACACCCAAGCTTCCGTTGCCCTTATCAGCCATTGTCTGTGCATCGATTTCGAACATGGCCTTATACGTATCCTTCAATTTCCATACCAACACCAAACCAATCAGAATCGGATTACCTACCTTGTCGTTTACCTTAATAGGTTCTACATCCAGGTTACGGGCACGGAGCGAAAGTTTCTTCTTATCCATGAAAGGGTTCACCCAATAAAAGCCTGTTTTCGTGAAAGTACCTTCATACTTACCGAAGAACACCATCACGCGCGCTTCGTTCGGCTCTTGAGAAAAATAACCGGGCAGCATGATAAAGAACGCCAGGCCCAACACTATCAGTGCAGGCAACAACACGGCCAATGAGTTTGAATAATAAATAGCCAACAATCCCAATGCGGGGATTACCAACAGATTGATAAACAAGGCCAAAAAGCCATTCATCAACATTCCCTTGTAAGTCATTTCTTTTGTTTCCATACTTGTATAAATTGATATTATTTTGATATCACAAAGATAGCGGTATTTCATTTTATCCTGCAAGAGTTTTCCGTATGTTATACAACACAAAACAAGCCATTAAACACAAAGTGTTGGGATGAACGCAGAAAAGTGACGCTTTACGGACGCTAAAGCGTCGTTTTCTTTGAAGGAAAACATAGTTTTATTAACTTTGCATCCCAATCATTGAAATGCCACTCATGCAAGTAGATACCCGTAACAAGGAGTTTCAAGATGCACTGAACCTGATTCAGTACACCCGACAATCGGTGTTCCTCACCGGCAAGGCCGGCACGGGTAAATCGACTTTCCTGAAGTACGTATGCGCCAACACCAAAAAGAAGTATGTCGTATTGGCACCTACGGGCATTGCGGCCATCAATGCAGGAGGAAGCACCCTGCACAGTTTCTTCAAGCTTCCCTTTCATCCGCTATTGCCCGACGACCCCAATTTCAGTTTGAAAGGCGGCAAGCTGCACAGTTTCCTGAAGTATTCTTCAGAGCACCGCAAGCTCATCAAGCAACTGGAGCTGGTCATCATCGACGAAATCTCGATGGTACGTGCCGACATCATCGACTTCATCGACAAGGTATTGCGTGTCTACTCCCAAAACATGCGCGAACCTTTCGGAGGCAAGCAGGTGTTGTTGGTGGGCGATGTCTATCAGTTGGAGCCGGTCGTAAAGAGCGATGAGCGTGAAATCTTGAACCGCTTCTACCCTACGCCCTATTTCTTTTCGGCCAGAGTCTTCAACGAAATGGAACTGGTGTCCATTGAATTGACAAAGGTATACCGACAAAGCGATCCGGCCTTCGTGGGAGTGCTCGACCACATCCGCAACAATACAGCTACGGCCGCCGACCTCCAGCTTTTGAACACCCGATACAACTCCGAAATCGTATCGAGCGAAAACGACATGTACGTCACCCTGGCCACACGTCGCGATGTGGTGGACTACATCAATGAAAAGAAGCTGGCGGAATTGTCCGGCGACTCCGTGACGCTGAAAGGGGAAATCAAAGGAGAGTTCCCAGAGAACAGCCTTCCCACCCAAATGGAACTGGAAGTAAAGCCCGGAGCACAAATCATCTTCATCAAGAACGACCCCGACAAACGATGGGTGAACGGCACTATCGGCACCATCGCAGGTATCGACGAGGAAGAAACCCTATACGTCATCACCGAAGACGGCGGTGAATACGACGTGAAGAAGGACAAATGGAGCAACATCCGTTACCGATATAACGAAACGGAGAAAAAGATAGAGGAGGAGGAACTGGGCGTATTCATCCAATACCCCATCCGCTTGGCATGGGCCATCACCATTCACAAAAGCCAGGGGCTGACCTTCAGCCGGGTGGTGATAGACTTTACCGGAGGGGTATTCGCCGGCGGACAGGCCTATGTGGCCCTGAGCCGTTGCACCTCGCTGGACGGCATCCAACTAAAGAAACAAATCTCCCGAAGCGACATCTTCATCCGACCGGAGATTGTCACCTTCGCCCAACGTTTCAACAACCCACAAGCCATAAACAAGGCCTTGAAACAGGCGCAAGCCGACATCCAATACATCGAGGCCATCCGACAATTCGACGAAGGCAACTTCGAAGAGTGTCTGGAGCAATTCTTCCTTGCCATTCATTCACGCTATGACATCGAGAAACCCGTTGCACGAAGGTTCATCCGCAAGAAGTTGGGCGTCATCAACCGATTGAAGGAAGAGAACCAGAAGCTGAAGGACCAGATGCGCGTCCAACGCAAGCATTTGGAAAAGTACGCACAGGAGTATTATCAAATGGGCAACGATTGCATCACGCAAGCTCACGATGCCCGTGCGGCAATAGCCAACTACAACAAAGCCATCGAACTGAATCCGCAATACACCGATGCCTGGGTACGCAAAGGTGTCACCTTATATAATAATAAGGAATACTACGAAGCCGAGATGTGCTTGAGCGAAGCGGTGCGACTCAGCCCTACCCTGTTCAAGGCGGTGTACAACCGTGGAAAGAACCGCTTGGCACTGAACAATCTGGAAGGAGCCTTGGCCGACTTTGACAAGGCTACCACTCTGAAGCCCGAACATCCCAAAGCCCACGAACTGTTCGGCGACGCATTGATGAGGACGGGAAAAGAGACGGAGGCAGCCATCCATTGGGCCATCGCAGAAAGGTTGAGGGAAAACAAAAAATAAAAGAATATGCTGATCAAACTCTACGAAAAGAACAACAATCCGAAGGATCTGGAAAGGATTGTCCAGACCTTGGAAGACGGAGGCATCATCATCTATCCAACCGACACGATGTATGCCATCGGTTGCCATGCGCTGAAGGAACGCCCCATCGAACGCATCTGCCAGTTGAAGGGCATTGACCCACGGAAGCATCACTTGTCCATCATCTGCTATGACCTGAGCAACATCAGCGAATATGCCAAGATAGACAACGCAACCTTCAAGCTGATGAAGCGCAATCTGCCCGGAGCGTTCACCTTCATCCTGCCTACCGGAAGCCGCCTGCCCAAGATATTCAAGCATCGCAAGGAAGTGGGCATCCGTATGCCCGACCATCCCATCATCCGCGAAATCTGCCAGTTGCTGGATGCGCCCATCCTCACCACTACCCTGCCTTTGGAAGACGGCGAGGACATCGAATACATCACCACTCCCGAACTGATAGAAGAAAAGTTCGGTGGTAAGAGCGACCTCATCATTGACGGAGGCATCGGCGACACCGAACCTTCCACCGTGGTGAGCTGCATGGAAGGCGAAGCAGCAATCATCCGTCAAGGAAAAGGATGGTTGGAAGAGTGATATTACAGACAATTATTAACCAAACAAATACAATCAAGAAATGGACTTAAAAACAGATTACAGCGAAGAAATCAGCGTTCTGATTAACAAACTCATCAATGCAGGAGTAGACCTGGGAGGAAGACTCATCGGAGCCATCATCGTTTTCATTATAGGTAAGATACTTATCAATTGGTTGAACAAGCTTTTCGCCAAGCTTCTGGTGAAGCAGAAAGTGGACATCAGCATCCAGACCTTTCTGAAAAGCATGGTGAACATTCTGCTCCTTGTGTTGCTGGTTCTTGCCGTTATCGGCCAACTGGGCATCGAACTGACCGGATTTGCCGCCCTCCTCGCATCGGCCGGTGTAGCCATTGGTATGGCACTGAGCGGAAACCTCTCCAACTTTGCCGGAGGTATCATCATCCTGGCATTCCGCCCTTACAAGGTGGGTGACTACATCGAGTCGGGCACCGGAGCTACCGGCACCGTGAAGGAGATTCAAATCTTCCATACCATACTCACCACCCCTGACAACAAGATTGTCTATGCGCCCAACGGCCCGATGAGTACTTCAGTAGTCACCAATTACAGCCGACTCGACACCCGTCGGGTGGATTTCACTTTCGGTGTGGAATATGGTACGGACTTCAAGCAGGTACGGGATATCCTGATGGAAATCATCGCTGCCGACTCACGCATCCTTCAGACTCCCGAGCCGTTCGTTGAACTCGGCGCTTTGGCGGACAGCAGTGTGAACGTTACCGTACGCGTTTGGGTGAAGAGCACCGACTACTGGGCTGTGAATTTCGACATGAACAAGAATGTATATGCCACATTCAACGAAAAGGGCATTTCATTCCCCTTCCCACAAATCACGGTACATCAGGCGTAACAGAAAGTTCAAAAAAAGGAACCGCGCCAAAATACACTTTTCATCCGCAGATAACGCTGATGATGCAGAAGTTTCATCTTTATCATACCGATAGGTTGTTATTCATCTGCTTGATCCGCGTATTCTGCGGATGAAAGATTTAAATCCCATCATTTCAAGCAATTAAAAAAACACAGGGGAGTTGCTCGCTTGCAATCCCCTGTGTCCAACACAAAAACTAAACTAGACTTAACTATTTTACTAAACATAAAGTTTCACAACTTCACTGCAAATATAAAGGATAATTTTCAGACCACAAAACTTTCTTAAAATAAATATGCATATTGAACAATATTTTTTTTAGTTCCATTGCCAAGCTTAGCTAAATAGCTACTCCTACAGCATTTTGCACACACAATGAAAAGAACAAAACGAACGACAGGAAATATCAAGAACTTCCTATGGCGCGTAGAAATACTTCCTATGGTGCGTCGAAATAGTTTCTACGGTGCCTCGGACGTGTGATTATTTCAAGTAGAGCTTGCCTTGCCAGCTGTCCCGTTCGCGCATCCGCTTCCTCACCTTGTCGGTAAACTCATGGTTCTTCAAACCCCAATCGGGAGCAATCAGCAGCTCCTTGGGCGACTGGGAAACAAAGCGTTCGAGCACAATCCGGGGATTCAGATGCTCCACATAATCAATGACCAGATCGATGTATTCATCGGCCGTATAGAGATGGAAATCCTCGGGTTGTTTTTCAAACTCCGCCGCCATGCGTGTTCCCTTGATGAGCTGCAACTGATGAAGTTTCAAGGTGGTAATGGGTAGCGACGAAAGCACTCCGGCCTGTTGAATCAGCTGCTCGTTCGTCTCGCCCGGCAGACCAAGAATGATATGTACACCGACCCTTATCCCCTTCTCAGCCGTACGGCGTATCGCTTCTTCCGCCGCTTCGAACGTGTGTCCGCGGTTGATTCGCTTCAAAGTGGCATTGTCCGTACTTTCTACACCATACTCCACAATCAGGAAAGTCCTCCGGTTCAGTTCTTCCAGATAATCCAGCAACTCATCGGGCATGCAATCGGGACGCGTACCTATCACAATGCCCACCACATCGGGCACCTGTAACGCCTCCTCGTACTTGCGCTTCAATTCCTGCAGTTCGCCATACGTATTGGTGTAAGCCTGGAAATACGCCAGGTATTTCATGTCGGGATACTTGCGGGCAAAGAACTGCTTTCCCTCCTCCAACTGCTCCGTCACACTCTTTTCCGTCCGGCAATAGGCAGGATTGAAAGTCTGGTTGTTGCAATAAGTACACCCGCCATAGCCTACCGTTCCGTCGCGATTGGGACAGGTAAAGCCGGCATTGAGCGAAATCTTCTGCACCTTGTAGGGAAACAGGGTGGAGAGCCAAGCAGAAAAGTCATTGTATCGGTGGAGGGATTCTTTCATCTTTCGTCTTTCTTCAGCCATGCAAATATAATAAAATTCAGGCACATGAACTTGCTCTCCCTCCAAACCCGTTAAAAATGAATATAAAATAGCGCAAATTCAAGGGCGTTTACTATCTTTGTACCATTATAAACTATAAAAGACAATCAGTACATGAAAAAGTTAAGCATACTTCTGGTGCTTCTGCTCTGCACCCTGACGGGTATTGCCCAACAAGTGACTTTAAACGATGTGGCCAACGGAACCTACCGCCCCGAAGGCATCTACGGCATCAAGCCCATGCTGGATGGCGAACACTACACCCGCATCAGTGCCGACGGAAAGAAAATCGTGAAGTATTCCTTCAAGACCGGCAAGGAAGTGGGTACCCTGTTCGATGTGGAGACCGCCCGCAACCATCAGCTCCGCTCGTTCGACGACTACACCCTGTCGCCCGACGAAAGCCTGATACTCATCCAGACGAACACCAAGCCCATCTATCGCCACTCGTTCACGGCCGAACATTACATCTATAATGTCAGAAACAACACCTTGGCTCCTCTGTCTGAAAACGGGCCGCAACAAGTCCCCTTGTTCTCGCCCGACGGAACCATGATAGCCTTCGTCCGTGCCAACAACCTGTATCTGGTGAAGTTGCTTTTCGACAACAGCGAATCACAGATTACTGTCAACGGCAAGTTCAACGAAATATTGAACGGCATCCCCGACTGGGTTTATGAGGAAGAATTCGGATTCAGCCGTGCCTTCGACTTCAGCTCGGACAGCCAGATGCTCGCCTATATCCGCTTCGACGAACGAAACGTACCGATGTACTCCTTCCCCTGGTACAAGGGAATGGCACCTTCGCTCGACCAATATGAAACCTATCCGGGTGCTTACGAATACAAGTACCCCATGCCAGGCATCGACAATTCTAAAGTTTCGGTACATACGTTCGACATCAAGGCCAAGGTGACCCGCAAGATGGATCTCCCCCTCGATGAAGACGGATACATTCCCCGCATCCAGTTCACCAAAGACCCGAACGCTTTGGCCATCATGACCTTGAACCGTCATCAGAACCGTTTCGACCTCTATTTGGCCAATCCGCGAAGCACCCTCTGCAAGCTCATCCTGCGTGACGAATCCGAACAATACATCAAGGAATCGGCCTATGCCGACATCCAATTCTATCCCAACCACATCGTCATGATGAGCGAACGCGACGGCTTCAACCACCTCTACCTCTATACGGCCGGAGGCAATCTGGTCAAGCAAATCACCCAAGGCTCCTACGAAGTGAAGAGTTTCCTGGGATGGGATGAAAAGGCCAACGTTTTCTATTACGAAAGCAATGAAGGAAGTCCGCTTCGCACCGCCATCTACAAGGTAGACGGAAAGGGCCGCAAGACCAAGCTTTCCTCCAAGGAAGGTACGAACAGCGCCATCTTCAGCAAGAACCAGAAATACTATATCAATACCTTCTCCAACATCAGCACCCCACCGGTCATCACCATCAATGACAACAACGGCAAGGTACTGACCACCTTGGTAGACAACAAGACACTGGCACAGAAAGTGGCAACCTTGGACATGCCATCCAAGGAGCTGTTCACCTTCACCACCCGCGACGGAGTGGAACTGAACGGCTGGATGATGAAGCCCGCCAACTTTGATGCCAGCAAGAAATATCCAGTCATCATGCACCAGTATAGCGGCCCCGGCTCACAGGAAGTGCTCGATACCTGGCGCATCGGCGCACGTGCCGACGGAGGTATGTTCGAAGCATTTATGAGCAGCCAAGGATTCATCATGGTGTGTGTAGACGGACGAGGAACCGGCGGACGAGGTGCCGACTTCGAGAAATGCACTTATCTGAGCATCGGTGTGAAAGAAGCCCGCGACCAAGTGGAAACCGCCCTCCATTTGGCAACTCTGCCCTACGTGGATGCCAACAACATCGGCATATGGGGATGGAGCTACGGTGGCTATAACACGTTGATGTCCATGAGTGAAGGTACTCCCGTGTTCAAGGCAGGTGTTGCCGTAGCCGCACCGACCGACTGGCGCTTCTACGACTCGGTATATACCGAACGGTTCATGCGCACACCGAAGGAAAACATGGAAGGTTACAATGCCTCATCGGCCATCCTCCGTGCAGACAAGCTCCAAGGCGAGCTGCTCCTCATCCACGGAACCGCTGATGACAACGTACACCTGCGTAACGCATCGGAATATAGCGAAGCTCTGGTACAGGCCGACAAGCAGTTCGACATGCACATCTACACAAACCGCAACCACGGCATCCGTGGTGGAAACACCACCAAACATCTGTTGACAAGAGTCAGCAACTTCTTTATCGAACACTTGAAGTAACGATAACTTGTGGGTATCCCTTGATATTTCATCCGCAGATAACGCTGATTACGCAGAAGATATTCTCCTTTAGCACGAACAATGAAAAGAAAATCTGCGTTATCTGCGCAATCTGCGGATGAATAGTAAACACACTCACTTATTTTTTATAAACTTCATGAACAATTCCGATTCTTTATCTGTTACAGATGATAGAAAGTCATCAAAGTAAGATAGAGAATTATGGAAAACCTAAATCAAGAGACTCCAAAAAATACGCCTATCATACGGATAGCGCCTGTCTATAACGGGAAAATCTATGTCATTCCCCGTACTGATTCCCATCATCTGGACCTCCCCATGATGGAGCAAGCTGATTGCCACCCCATCAAGTTGTCCAACAAACAAGCCCGACAACTCACCCAAAAGCACGAATCGTTCCTCCATACGGAAGAACATCCCCGATTCAGTGTCAAATACCTTTCACCCGTCAAGAAGGAAGAACAAGTCTACCTTTACATCCTTCCCCTGACCAGCGAGGAGGACATCAACTTCGAGGACGGCCAGTTCATCTCCGCTGACGAGATAGACGGAAACGGACATCTGTACAGCGATTATCTGCAAAAAGAAAGCGGCCTGTTGGGAATGGCCGCCGAACTTTGGAACGATTATTTATAAATGAGGAAGATACAGGGAATCTTCGATAAGTCCGGAAGCTTTCCCTGCCACTCCTTAATGGTTTTGGTCTTGATGTATTCACCCTCACAGGTGATATTGGCTGCAATACATAGCTTGGTTTGCGGACGACAGTTCTTCACGATATCCTCCATCATCTTATTGTTGCGATAAGGAGTTTCGATGAAGAGTTGTGTCTGGTCCTCTGCATACACCCGTTGTTCGAGCACCTTGATGCGCTTGGCCCGTTCGCCCGGTTCAATGGGCAAATAGCCATGGAAAGCAAAGCTCTGTCCGTTGAATCCCGAACCCATCACAGAAAGGATAATGGAGGAAGGCCCCACCAGTGGAACGACCTTCAGGTTCTTCCGTTGGGCAATGGCGACCACATCCGCACCAGGGTCGGCAACGGCCGGACATCCCGCTTCCGAGATGACCCCCATCGATTCGCCTGCCATCAAAGGTTTCAGATAGCCGGAGATTTCTTCCGGCGACGTATGCTTGTTGAGGGGATAGAAAGTCAGTGTATCAATGTCGATGCTCCGCTCCACCTTTTTCAGAAAACGACGTGCAGATCGGACATCCTCCACAATAAAATGTTTGATACCGAGGATGATTTCCTTATTGTACGAAGGCAACACCTTTTCAATCGTTGTGTCGCCAAGGGTTACGGGAAGTAAGTATAATGCTGGTTCCATAATTCCAATTTCAAAGTGCCATCCCGTTTCCTTACCGAACGACACCTGTTGCAAAGATACAAACAAATCACGAATACCGATTGTATCGACATACTTTTATCAAGAACTTGTAGTATTGAGGCGTTCAAAGCCAACCCGATTTTCGCCATAAAAATAGGTGCGCATCCCTGCGCACCTATACAAACATCCTATTTATTCTAACTTTTCAATCATGAAAGGGAATTCTTTACTTCACTTCTGCCGCTACGCCATCCACCAGAATACCTTTAACGGCCTTACCATTCACTTTTATATTACCGTTTTCATCCACTTCCGTACCAGGGAGTTTACGCAATTCATCGGCTGAAACAGTCTTTTTAGCCTCTTCTACACCGGTCAGTCTGAATGCAATCGGTATCGTATAATTCACCTTCACAGGCTTTCCATCCACCTTACCCGGCTTCCATTTCGGCATAGTTGCCACTACACGCAAGGCTTCACCGTCCAATGAAGGACTGACACCACGCACTACTTTCAACTGGTGCAAATCACCATTTTCTTCCACTACGAACTGAACGATGACACGTCCTGTTTCTCCTTTGGCAAAGGCTTCTATCGGATAGCGGATGTTCTTTTGAATCCATTCCATGCAGGCAGCCATACCTCCCGGAAATTCCGGCATTTCATCGGCTACCATATAAAAACCAAAATCATCTTGATAAGGTACCCGCCTTATTTCCACATCGCCTTGGTTCTCATCATCCAAGCTGAACATCACAGGAATTGTGTACTTCACCCTAACGGCCTGTCCGCGTTGCATACCGGGGTTCCACTTCGGCATCTGGTTCATGATCCGAATAGCTTCCGCGTCTATGGATGGCGACACCCCACGCACAATCTTAATATCGGACAGGCTTCCGTCTTCCATCACCACAAACTGAAGGATGACACGACCCTGTTCCTTCTTTTCCCGTGCTTCCTTCGGATACTTGATGTTATTCTTCAGGAACTCCATGCAAGCAGCCATCCCCCCGGGAAACTCCGGCATCTGTTCCACCACCATAAATACCCTTGCGGTATCCTGTGGGGCAGCATCCGTCAGTTCGGACACCATGTCTTCAGCCAGATTCACCGTAGTACGAGCCACCGTTTCAATGTTGCTGACCAAAAGTAGAGCGACGGCCAGCGGTGCAAACAGGGCGTACTTGATGCGCCCTGTCGCACTGGTTCTTTTCTTGTTCATCATAACGATTCTGTTTTTTAAATGTGAGACATTAAAATGATTGTACAAACCGGTTTGTCTGTTTTGATTGGCCAATCCCAACAAATGATACTGATACACTTTGGGACTTTCCATGCCCTCCGTCACTTTGCTGTCCGCCAGATATTCCAGATTCAGACGGATTTCAGCCTTCAACAACCACATGAACGGATTCATCCAACATACAATGGTGATCAGTTCGCTGATGACCACATCCATGGAATGTCCTTGACGGACGTGAGTCAGTTCGTGCATCAGAATCTCCTGACGGTTGTCTTCCTTCAAATGAGGCAAATGGACAAATATCCACCCGAAGAACGAGAACGGATTGCTTGCTTCCTCCAGGCAGACTACACGAACTCCGTCCACCCGCTCCTTCTTTCCCCGCCACACCAGCGAGAAGATACTGAACAGCTGAACCAGAAAGCGAAGGGCCATCACCCCTACTCCGACCATCCACACATATCCCAGCATCGTCACCAGGTCGGGTGTCGGAGAAACAGGAGCCGTTTCAACCATCACTTCATCCATATAGATCCATTCGGCATAATAGTCGGCCAAGCCATTCATCGAGGGCTGCTCCTTTACCCAATGTTCGAAGTTGAGCGCCGGATAAAGGAAAGACACCGCCAAAAATCCGAGTAAGGCAAAACGACGCCAATGAAAGAACGTGTCCTTACAGCAGAACAGCTTGTAGAAGGCATAAAACAAGGCAATGCCTGCATTCACTTTCAACAGATAAATCCATTCGGGAGCCATAGCATCAGCGGTTAAGGGTTATTCATTTCCTTTTTCTATCAGTTCGATGATGTCCTTCAAGTCGTCGGCAGAGAGTTTCTGCTCCTTGGCGAAGAACGACACCATCTCCTTGTAGGAGTTGGCAAAGTAGTTGCGCACTACACCACCCATGAACGTACGCTTGTATTCGCTTTGCTTCACCAACGGAGTGTACAGATATGTGTTTCCATAGCGCTTGGCACCTACATATCCTTTACGTTTCAGGTTGTTCACTATCGAAGCGACGGTAGTGTACGGAGGTTGGGGCTCAGGGAAACGAGTGACAATATCCTTCACCACACATTCGTCCAGTTCCCAAATGTAGAGCATCACTTCCTCTTCTTGCATCGTGAGTCTTTCCATCATCTTTCTACTTGTTTACGATTTCTTCGCAAATCTACGAAGTTTTCGTAATAAAGCAAATATCAAACGTTTAATTTATGTTAACCACATATAAAAGGCTTGTCAAGCAAGCTCTACAAGCAATCGAATGACAAGTTTGCTTGGTGGATTCCATCAAAATCCTTTACTTTGTAGTGAATCAAACAACGGAAGCCCATGATTATTGAAAAACTGACTCCCCTCATTTGTCCGCGTTTCCTGAACGAAGCGAAATATCGCGAAGGACATATCCGCATCGTCAATGCCTTGCCCGGCCGGAGGATTCTCGGCCTACACACACCGGAGATGAAGCAAACGGCCAAAGAACTGGCCAAGCAAGCCGATGTTCGTGACCTCATCCAGGGGTTTGAGAAGGAATTCCGGATGGAGCGTTTCTCGTTGGCTTACGAGGAAACCGTCATCTGGGGACTGACCATCAATGCCTTGAAATGTACGTGGGACGAGCGTCTGACGCTATTGAAGGCTTACATCCCCGTACTCGACAACTGGGCGGTGTGCGATTCGTTTTGTTGCAATGCCAAGTGGGCATTGAAGTTGCCTCCGCAAACGTTGTGGGATTTCCTCTTACCTTATTATAATAGCAAGCAGGAATTTGAGGTGCGCTTTGCCATCGTAATGAGCATGTGTTACCTACTGAACGTAGAATGGCTCCCAACGGTATTTCACCAATTGGAAGCCATTCCCCTCGCCGAGGTCGTATCTGAATATGCGTACCCCAATCCGCCTTACTATGTCCGCATGGGCATGGCCTGGCTTTTGGCCACCGCACTCGCCAAGCATCCCGAAGCGACCCGTGCATTCATGAACCGCACTTCCCTACCGGAAGATGTAAAGAGGCTCTATGTGCGCAAGGTAAGGGAATCGTTCCGAACACGGAGCATTTCGCCTTATTAAGCGTTTTCTTCATCTCTTCCACTAAAAGTTTCAAACAAATAACTATATTTGTAAAATTATACGGTGTGTACCCTTGGCCGAACCGTCGACTTTGAAAATGAAAAACAACCCTATAAATAATATGCAATTATGAAAAAGTTTTACTGTTTATTTCTTGTTACACTGATAGCACTAACAGGATGTTCAGGGGGCAGCGATGATAGCGAAATCCTAGAAAAAGACGAACCTCAAAAAGAGGAGGTAGGCAACAAAGGAGACAAAGAGGACGAGCCGCAGGATGACAAGAAAGACGACAAGGATGACGAATCTCAAGAAGGCAGTCTCTTGAAAAACAATAAAATCTATTATGTCACCATGCATAATACCAAACTAACGCCTAATTCAATAGATCCTTCTGTTTTCGGAGCAAACCTCATGTCCAACACCTATGAAGACGGACAAGGGGTATTGACTTACAACAGCAGTGTTCTTTGGATTGGAGAAAAAGCATTTATCCATTGTAACAATCTTTCAAGTGTCATTCTTCCCGACAAGGTTTCATATATTGGGCAATGGGCTTTTTCCGGTTGTTCGCTCCTTACCAACATTACCATCCCTGATGCAGTCACATCGATTGAAAATTTCGCATTCTCTGGCTGCAATAATCTTGACAGCATTTCCACGCTCGAAGGCGTTACGTCGATAGGGAATTATGCATTCGAGGAATGTTACAAACTTACCAATATCACCTTGGGCGAAGGCATCACTTCGTTAGGAACTGGGGTATTCAAGCATTGTAAGGGGCTTACCAATATTCCTTATTCATATGGTGTCACCAAGATTAGTGATTATGTATACTTTGGCTGTTCTGGGCTTACCCGTATCACCATCCCTGATGCAGTCACGTCAATTGGAGAATATGCATTTGCTGAAAGCATGGGCCTTACCAGCGTTACTATCAACAGTGGTGTCAACGAAATTGGATATGCTGCATTTTTTTCTTGCCCAAATCTTGCTGAAGTGTATTGCAAAGCCACCGTCCCACCATCAGGACAATCGAATATGTTTTTAGTTTGTAGTGACGAATTAAAAATCTATGTTCCTACCGCCAGTATAGATGCCTACAAGGCAGCTAAAGGTTGGGACAGCTATTCTGATAGAATCATCGGTTACGATTTCTAAAGAGTAGAAGCAAAAGGGAACTATTTCGGTTTCTAATACGTTAAAAACCGATTAGTTCTTCATCGAATCAATCAAGCGAGCCAACCCTTCCAGATTGCGGGGGTCGGCATTCACATCCAAGATGTTTCCTTCCTCGTCAATCAACTTGTAGGTGGGGAAGGAACTGACCTTCAGGAAATGCTCTACCGCACTTTGTTGGGTTTCGGGCAGGTTGTAGTGTACCACATTCTCACCCATCACGTTGTATTCATTGATTACATTCTTCCACGAGTCTTCGTTCGAACGATTGGCCAAATAGAGGAATACCATGTCGTAAGGTTTCAAGCGTTCGTATTCTTCCTGCGAGTGAGAAAGGGCCTCCTTGCACGGCCCGCACCAAGTGCCCCAAATGTCGAGCAGGATAATCTTTCCCTTGTAAGGCTCTATCAGTTTGCGAAGAATCTTCTCGCCATCGCTCATGTCCTTCACTTCGTCGCCCGACTTCAAGTTGGCCGAATTCACATTGCCAAGTTGGGATGTACGCCGTTTCTGAAGTTCCAGATACTTGTTGTGCATACCCATGACTCTATGATAAGCCAGCGGGAGAGTTATTTCTTCTTCCACCAGCTTCACCATGCTTTCGGGAAGCGGTTTGCGTATATTATCTATCCTTTCGCATAGCTCACGGGCGATGAGAATATCCCGAAGGGTTTTATCACATCCCAAGGAGTCTGCCACTTCAGTAACCGATTCAACGGACATGAAGGGGAATACATTGTTGACATCATCGAGGTAACGGGTCAGCAAGGCTTCGAAGCTCTTTACCAACTCACCATTGTTGAACGCATCGACCATGGCCTGCTTTTCTTCATCCGGTGCCTTGTTGATGGCTTCCTGAAATTGCTTGACCATTGCCGGATATTGCCTGATGACTTCCTTCTCTGCATCGGTGAAGGACACTTGGCCTTCCTTGTCCAGACGAAGCATGACTTGAGCAACTCCATCTGCTCCTGAGGTACCTCTATCTTGGCTCAACTGTTCCATATAATCAGTCAAGAAGTTAAAGAAATCGCGATATATCGTATAAGGTTGGATGCGCTTCTGCCAGAATTCCTTGCCTGCAAAGTCCATGTATTCCTTGGGAAGTTTGTGGTTAGGTGTATAGAATCTTGCCTGCAACATGGAGTTTGCCTGAATGTTCTGATAATATCCTTCCACATAGTCAAGGTATCGTTGGGAAAGAGTGGGATGCTTTACCTCCAACTCCTTCAATTCCTGCATCTGGCTTGCCCGTATGCTGTCGGTCTTTGCCCATACCTTCATGGCATCGGCCTTGCCCCTTTCACTCATATCCACCCGATAGTTATCCCACGAATGCGGATGGGCTATCAGTTCGTTCTGCATCCGCACGTTCTTTCCCATGAAGAGCTTCTGGCCTGTCGTGAAGTCGAACAGGAAGAAATAAGTTTCCCCGGGTTCCAATACGGTGCTGACCGTAGTTCTCCCCCAATCGAGGAAAATCTGAGAAGCATTGGGCAACGGCATCGTGATGCTGAAGCGTCCCAACGAATCCATCTCGGCATACGCATTTTCGCTATCATAACTGAAGATACTTTCGTAGCTTATCTCAAACTCATTACCCTTCTGCCGCATTTCTTCGGGCATGTCCTTCAGCCATCCCACAAAGGTTATCTGGTCTCCTAAGCGGAATCCATTGTCCTTGAAGCCACGCCGAGTATCTTTCCGAGGGTAATCGGGCATACCTTCCGTAGTGATGGGGCTACAAGCTACCGGAGGCAGACCGGCTATCTCGATGTGTCGGATGCCTTTCTTCATCTTGCCAACCTTGACGGGAAGTGTCACGGCACCATCGCTCACCATCAGTTGGTAAGTATCTTTTTTCTCTGTTTGGCTCACGATGTCCCAGAACTTGCCGGCATAGATGACACACTCGGAGGTGAAACCTATCAGCCAATCGCCTGTGGACTCATCGCGCCAATAAGTGTCGTCGATGTCTTGAGGCAGGAATTCCGCACTACGGATGTTGTTTATCTGCCACCCGTCCGGTTCTACGAAGTCTATTCGCCGGCAATCCGAAGGCAGGGGCTCGAAGGTCATTTCAAAATCCACCTCGTTCGTCTCGGGCATCCAGAACTCCTTGCCCAACTCGATGACGGTTGCTCCCTTGACGGGATATGACTTGTCGCCGGCTTTCAGATAGGTATCGTTTGCCATCTTTATCCAATGTCCGGAGGGGTAATCCACATGGAGGGTCAACACCGTACGGTCGTCGTACATCTCCACTTTTGTCACTTGCATGATGGAAGCAGACCTGTTGTATCCCGACACCACTTCATTCCACACTTTCCGGGGCTTCTCATTCGCTTGAACCATTCCTCCATTCACCATGGCAAGGAGAAAGAGGCAGAAGATTGCAATCTTGTTTTTCATTTCTGTTTTACGATATATTCGGCTTTGCAAAGCTAAGAAAAAAATGACACTTACAAAGGATAATTGTTAAAAATACCAACTCGTCGTTTTACAATTCATAAAGTGGATGTGTCGAAAATACGCATCACTAATTTTTTAGGCACGGATTACACGGATTAACACGGTTTATTAGTGTGTACATTCATCAAAACATCCGTGAAATCCGTGTAATCCGTGCCTAAAACACATTATGACACACAGTCTTAATACTTGCTAACTCGTATCAATAGATAATCTTTCCCTTCTTGGCTTTTCGGATGCGTTCAATGACTAAACCATGGTCTTCGAACGAGAACACCTTGGTATCCTTCGGCATGGGCTCGAAAGCGAAGTATGCACCGAACACGCGGGCTTCAGGGCCATTGTTTTCATTGACATTTCCCGTCACGGCACGCTTGAACCGATACCGGTTTCCGTCTTCATCCATCAGACAGGATTTTTCGGTGATGCACATCCCTTCCGCATAATGTTTGCTGGCAAGGCGAAGCACCGTTTCTTCGTCGTTGAAATATACCTCCTTCACGATGATGAATGCGACATTGTCCTTGTGTGACACATCCTTCCATGCTTCCCCCTCTATCTTCGGCAGATGGGGCGTTTCCCAGTTGGTTTCCTCGCGGAGGGCATCGATGGCCTTGTTCACCTTCTGGTTATAGGCAGGACTCTTTTCCAGATTGTAGAAACCATTGCATACGCTCAGTATCACGGTTTCGCCCGGCACGAAGTGGAGTCCTACCCAATTATCGCAAAGCTTTCCACCCGGGAAGATGCAGCGCACACGTCCCGAAGTCATCTTGTCGAGGTTCATTACATACGTGAAGCGCTTGTTCACCACCGGCACCGTAGCCACGGGATTGTCGCCATCGATGTTCAGATATTTATCGCCGATGTAGATGTTGTAGCACGAGTCGGTGATGTTTTCATCCACAAAACCTTCTATCACAAATTCGTTTTCCTTGGCTTTGCGGAGGTCCTTGATAGCTTTTTCGTAAGATGGGATGATGATTCCTTGCGAACCGTTACTCGCAGGTTCGATTCGTTGGGAAACTGTATGTTCTATTATGTAATCATCATTTCTACTTATATTAATAACACTAATTCCATTATTAACCTTCCGATACTTCTTTGTCACATCCGGATAAACGATGGTGAGTTCAAGGTCTCTATTCCCAGGATTATTACCATATTCTTCTTTCCATTTCAACAACTGGTCGAATACCTTTTCATCCACTTGGGCGATTTGTTTCGCATAAAACGTCGTATTATCAATACGCTTTTTCCTTGCATTCTCGTTCAAATATTCCAAGCTAGGGTACTGATACTGATCAGGATAGGGAGAAGAATTCTTCATCTGGTTGTATTCTTCCTTGGTTATTTCCCGATTGTGAATCAACCATTCCAACAAATAGTCCATCACCATCGTTTGCAACAATTCTGAATTTGCTTTCGGATTGTCATTGGATGCCGATACGGAGAAATTTGTAATATTATATGCATCAGCCAATCCGCTATTAACCAGACCTCGCATCTGAGTACGTAACAACTGGGATTGCAAATTACCGATGCTATTGACAAACTGAGAATTAACATTCTCATTGATTCTTTTAATACGCATGTTAATGAACTCAAGGTCAGGCAATGGATTGGGCGATAGTTTCTGCAACTCTTCGTATTGTTCGGGAGTTATCGCTGCAATGGTATTGCTTAATGTATTGAACAAACTTTCAATCAAGGCATTATGTTCTTCATCCAATAGACTGATAGAATCTGTTGTCACTTCTCCATTAACCACCTTAGTGACAATGATATTCTTGATTGTATCATCGACAGCCTCTTCAAATGCAACATCCTCCACCATATCCATCAGTGAAAGGAGACTTTCCTCCACCAACTCCAAACTATCCACCCCATCCGCTTCCATGGAAGGAACCTCGGCCACTACCGGTTGGGGAGCATCCACCGTAACGGTGCGATAGACGGTTTCCGCCTCGCCTACAGTGCAACACATCATCGCCACCACTACCATCATCCAAACCATGGAGCCCGTCTTGGCCCAAGCACTCATCTTGCGGTTGGATGTCTGCACCATCTCGATGAAACGGCGACGGATGAAAGAATGGTTGAAGCCGTTGGCTATCACAATGTCGCCATGAAGCACCTCTTCAATCAAGATGGCCTGATAGGCATACACATCTTCTCCCGTGCCCAGCACCACGCTATCGGCCTCGAACTCATGGACATTGCGAAGCTCGGCCTGTGCCCACCAAAGGAAGGGATTCCACCACATGAGTCGGGTAACGACAGAACTAATCCACACATCCACATAATGACGATGGAAGATATGAGCCTGTTCGTGGGTAAGTATCATGCGACGCTGGTTGTCGGTCAGATTTTGAGGCAAATAGATGGAGCGATGGAAAGAGAAAGGAGCCTTTATCGCCTCACCCACCCAAATGCGCACATTGTTCTGCTCATCCTTCTGCACACTCGCTTTCTTACGAAGGAAATGAAGATGAACGAAACCGACAATGAGGGGCAAGCAAAGCCCTATCAGTATAAGGGCATAGACAAGGGCAACCGCATGCCAAGGCTGGAAACGGTCGGATAGCGGAGCCTCATCGACAGAAGCGGACGATGCAGCTTCTTCCACATCCGTCACAACCGGAGAAACCGGAAGGGCAACGGAAGTCTCGGAAGCAGGGGCTGAAGCCGGCCTCATGGATACGACAGGCAAAGCCTGACTGGTTTGTTCAACGGTTATCACCACCGGGTCGGGCTGGTAGACTTCCACTTGTAGCAAGGCAATGACCAATGCTACCAACGGCATCGTAAGCAGATAGATACGCTTGGCACGATAAGTGGCCTGCTTGCGCCACATCAGCCAATAGAGTGCCATCAGCAGACCTGTAGCCAGCATGAAACGGCCTGCAAGAATTAGAATGGGATAAAATGCTTCCATAGTATAACAGTTGGAAAGATTAGTAAATGGTTTGATTGGAAGGCATGGTTTCCTTCACTTCCAAGTCGTGGTATTCCCGATGGGGAGCTACATTGCTCAGGCGGTCGGCCGCAGGAATCTCTCCGGAGGAATAGTCAATCTTCTTGATATGCTCCGGCAGCGGCGGATAAACGGCTATCCGGCGCATTACCTTTCCCAGTTGTCCGTGAATCCAATGATAGGTGTCCAAGGCAAAATGCTCCATGTAGCGCACCATGTAGCGGTCGCCCGTTTCGGGGTCAACCAATGCGCTTCTGGAACTGGGGTGGAACCAATGATAGTCAAAACCTATCAGATTGTATGTCACCAGATAGGTGCAGTTTTCTCCACGATAGACTTCGGGCTTGTGTTCGATGTATTTGGCAGATACGGTTTCTACATCGGTATAGATGGGCCATGTCTGTTCGTTATGCGCATCGTAGTTGGGCGACTTGTCGCGTTCCATGATGGGAGCCTTGCTCTTGGCGATGGCCTGGTAGGTCACCGGTTGGGGAGTCAGCGTATGCTTGTCGTCTTCTATCACGATGGTTCCGTCGGGCAAGCGGTAAGCGCCCAAATCGAGCATTTCGATTCCGGCTCGTTTGAAGTACTTGGCTGCTTTCTTCATAGCCTTGGCTTCCACTTCTACAAAACGGGCCTGTTTCTTGCGGTATGCCTTTGCCAACACCTTTTGTCGCTTGGCTTTGGCCTTGCTGATGCACTTCATCAACTGGTCGTAATACTTCTTGGCGGTGGTAAACGACTTGGCCTGTTCCCTAAATTCGGTCAGACGGACGTATCCTTCGGGGCATTTCAATCCCCACTGGGGTGATACAAATTCCTTGTACGGGTCATCGTCCTGTGCCTTCACTTCAACAAAAAGGCAAACGGCAATCAGCGTCAATGCCCATGTCATGTTCTTCATGAAACGATTGGTCTTCATAATCTATCTGTTTATGTTTACTTTCCTTATTTGATTATAACGAGTCACCCGAAGGTTGTTGGTTCTTCTTCAACAATGCGACAATCTTTTCCACTTCATCCGCTGCCAGGCGCTCGCGTTCGGCAAAGAACAGAAGGAGTTTGGTGAGCGAACCTTTGAAGAGGGTGTTACGGGTTTCCTCCATAAAGCCTTTGGTGTATTCCTCGCGCGACATGACCGGCGTATAGAGGTGTGATTTTCCTTGCAAGGTGGCTTTTACAATACCCTTTTTGGTCAGCACACGCATCACGGTCAGTACCGTTGTATAGGCAGGGCGAGGTTCGGGCATCAGTTCCATCAAGTCGTTGACGGTAGCTTCGCCTTTGTCCCACAGGAGATTCATCAAGTGAAGCTCCGATTTGGTGAGAGTACGATGTTTGGTATCTGCATCCATTTTCATTGTGTTTATCGATTCTGACAACGAAAGTAGACGTACCCATTCTCTTTTACAACTATTTTAATAGTAGGTGAAATGTTTTTAAGATTTATTTAGAGACGGAGCATCTTCTTCGAGCCGGACAAACTTGCAAACAAGTACCAAGAACGGCTTCTCCTCCAACGTTCAAAAAGCTCTTGACCAGCATATTAACATCCTCCGACCAGTATATTAACATCCTCCGAGCAGGATAGTACTTTCCTCCGAGCAGGAACGGCCGCTCCTGGTGACCAAGTGCGGCTTGCGCTGGTGGGGGTCTTTTCCTTAATATATATTAAAACGCGGAGACGCGGATGAGGCTGTACAGC
>JAFVTL010000143.1 GCA_017503235.1 Bacteroidaceae bacterium
AGCTAGTCAATAGGTATTTTATTATTGTCAATAGGTATTTAAAAATAGTTATTAGGTTTGGTTAGGTTAGAAAACCGTTTGTATAGCCGTTGTTGGGAAACAATAATATACAAACGGTTTTTCTCTTTCTATATAACCACCTGCTTTAACCCTTTCCTGCTCCAATGCCCCTATATTCAGGAAACGCCAAAACTTCATTTCATGGAGGGTAAACGACAGAATATGAAAGTTGTAGTCTGGCACTCCTTCCACTCCAAAAGCCTCGAGGGCACCCAATGCACGCATTTGTAACATAAACTAAAGAATATGTAACATCCATAGGCGGAAAGCGTTTCAGACAAGCGACATTGAAAGCTGAGATGTATTATCTTTGCAGATAATAGAAAAACAAAACAAAAGCCAAAAACATTCTATCATGAAAAAGAATTGGAAAACCTCATTCATTTCATTTATGGTCTGCCTACTGTGCTCCGTCGCTTCAGCATCCGCAGCAGACAAGTTCCTAACCTATCAGACAGATGGCTTTACTTGGATAAAGGATGGTAAAGCACTCCCTATTCTCGTCGATGCCAATGAAGACAAAGGAGTCCTGAGAGCAGTAAACAATCTGCAACTTGATGCATTTCAAGTGACCGGAGCCACTCCGGAAATTATCCGTCACCCATCCGGCAAACAAGTTCTCATCATTGGTACTTTAGAAAGCAGCCAATGGATTAAGGGACTTGTCCAATCAGGGAAAATCAACAAAGAAGATTTGGACGGCAAACGTGAAAAGTATATTCTTACCACCCTCCAGAATCCGGTGGAAGGAATTGATGAAGCCGTAGTCATTGCCGGTAGTGACAAACGCGGGGCCATCTACGGAATCTATGAACTTTCACTTCAAATGGGTGTTTCACCTTGGTATTATTGGGCAGATGCTCCTATCCAAAAGCACAACACCATCAGTTTCAAGTCCGGGAGCTATACCGACGGTGAACCGGCCGTTAAATACCGCGGCATCTTCTTGAACGATGAATGGCCTTGCTTGGGCAATTGGGCTGCCGACACATTCGGAGGTTTCAACAGCAAATTCTACGAAAAGGTTTTCGAGTTGGTACTCCGTCTGAAAGGCAACTTCATGTGGCCGGCCATGTGGAACAGCGCTTTCTATGACGATGACCCGATGAATGGTCCTTTAGCCGATGAAATGGGTATTGTCATGAGTACATCCCATCATGAACCGATGGGATTGGCACAACAAGACTGGAAGCGCAGAGGAACCGGCGCCTGGAACTACCAGACCAACGGGCAAGTGTTACGCGACTTCTGGCAAACAGGCATGGAACGATGCAAGGACTGGGAATCCATCATCACCATCGGCATGCGTGGCGACGGCGACGAAGCCATGAGTGCTGAGACCAACACCGCCTTGCTTGAAAAGATAGTAAAGGACCAACGGAAAATCATCGAAAAGGTTACCAAGAAAAAAGCCAAGGAAACTCCACAAGTATGGGCACTTTATAAGGAAGTGCAGGATTACTACGACCAAGGAATGCGTGTGCCCGATGATGTAACCTTATTGCTTTGTGACGACAACTGGGGCAACGTGCGAAGACTGCCCGCCATCGGTTCCAAACCCCGCAAGGGAGGATATGGCATGTACTACCATGTCGATTATGTAGGCGCACCCCGTAATTCCAAATGGATGAACATCAGTCAGGTGCAACGTATGTGGGAACAATTGTCCCTTACTTATGAGCATGGTGTCCGCGAATTGTGGGTGCTCAATGTAGGCGACCTGAAACCGATGGAGTATCCCATCCAATTCTTCCTCGATTTGGCTTGGAATCCACAACAATACAACGAAGACAATCTGTTGCTTCACACCGAGGACTTCTGCGCCCAACAGTTCGGCGAGAAATACGCCAAACAAGCGGCATACCTCATCGACAACTACAGCAAGTTCAACCGCCGAATCACTCCCGAATTGTTGAACAGCCGCACTTACAGCCTCGACAATTACAACGAATGGGAACGTGTGAAGAACGAATATTCCGCATTGGCCATGGAAGCTTTGAAACTCTACTATCTGATGCCCGAAAGCCATCGTGATGCTTTCGACCAATTGGTATTGTTCCCCATCCAGACTTGTGCCAACCTTTATGAAATGTACTATGCCCAAGCCATGAACCATGCTTTGGCCGCCAAGAACGACATCCAAGCCAACCAATGGGCAGACAAGGTTCAAGCCTGTTTCGAACGCGACTCCATACTGACCTACCATTACCATCACATCATGAGCGACGGCAAATGGAATCACATCATGGAACAGACACACATCGGTTACCGCTACTGGCAACAGCCCGACAAGAACAGCATGCCACGTGTCATCCGTGTTCCCGAAGCACGCATCGCCCCCGAACCGCCCGTTTATCAGGAGGCTGACGGCTATGTAGCCGTTGAAGCACAGAACTTCACCCGAAGAATGAATGGAGCCAATGCCCACTGGATAACCATTCCTAATTTGGGTCGAACCGAATCGGCCATCACAACGGCTCCAAACACGGTTACTCCCGACAATGAAATGTATGTTGAGTACGACTTTACAAGCGCCAAAGATGGCGAAGTGACCGTATTTGCACGCTTCTCTTCAACGTTGAACTTCAACGACTACAAGGGTATGCGCTATGCTGTCAGCATCGACGGAGGCGAGGAACAGATTGTAGACATCAACGGTCACTACAAAGGCGAATTGGGACAATGGCAAGCCGACCATGTCATTACAACCAACACCAAGCACATGCTGGCTCAACCAGGCAAACATACCTTGCGCATCCGTCCATTGGACGCCGCCCTTGTACTCCAAAAGGTCATGATTGACTTCGGTGGTTTGAAGCCATCCTATTTAGGAGCTCCTCAAAGTAAAATCTCGGAATAAGACCATACAATTAGAAGTATACTCCGAAAACATCATTTAAAATAAGTATAATCAGTTGACACCCTTTTGTCACTCAAAGCGGAACGGAGTGCAACCAAGCATCAAGAAGACATCAAGTAGATGTAAACAAGATGCTTCGTCACTCCGTTCCGCCGCTTGACAGTTTGCATTAGCGGGCATAAAGTTCCCAAAGTTTAAAGTCATATTTCACAAGAATGCCTTAAAAAGTTTGCACAATTCAAAAAAACTATCTACATTTGCACCCGCAATAAAGCAAGGTGCCATAGCTCAGTTGGTAGAGCAAAGGACTGAAAATCCTTGTGTCCCCGGTTCGATTCCTGGTGGCACCACTTGCGAAAGCAATCGGGATGTAGCGCAGTTGGTAGCGCACTACGTTCGGGACGTAGGGGTCGGGCGTTCGAGTCGCCTCATCCCGACACAAGGCGACAATCGAATAATTTCGGTTGTCGCTTTTGTTTTTTCTTCTTCGTAACCTCAACAATGGTAAACCGATTGTCGGTAAATACCTGACCATGTGTAAAATTTTTAAAGCAAGGTGAATTTTAACAAAAACAAAAGCGTGAGAATTCAATCTCACGCTTTTGTTTATCAAAAAACTTTTTTGTTTACAATAAGATCTTTGACGCTAGTAATGCCTTTAGCTTCGTACACTTGCTTGGGCATAAAAAATACTTCAAAGCGTCCTTCTGATCCTTTGCCTGTATATCCATAGCTAAATGTTAAATCTTTCATTATATCAATTTCAACACTAGCAGGTTCCCAAACTCCAGGATGCATAACAGATTCTACGGCAATAAAATCAATATATTCTGGTTCAACGCATTTAAACTTGTCAAAATCATAGAACCATGCTTTGCCATCTTTATTGACTTCAATGCCTTTTTCATAATGAATAACAAGAACCGTTCCATGTTGATTCAGCTGGCGATCTAGTGCTTTCCACTCGATTTCATACTTCTTTTTACCGAAATCAGAAGCATTCTTGGGTCTCTTGAGATTTTTTACGACACTCTCCCTATCCAGAGCTCGCTCAATATCATCAAGCGTAAACTTTTCAGCTGTAATCTTTGATACTCTGACGTTTTTGCCATTAATTTTTACTGTGGTTGTATCTCCCGTACAAGATACAAACAAGGCAGCGGCCATGACCAGTCCTACCAAAAATAAAAATTTTTTCATATTTATAATAATTTAATAAAAGTATGTTATTGGAGATGTATCTAGCACGAATATCTTCTATACTACAAAACGATTAATCATCACAATACATATACACATCATTGTTGTAAGATCCTATAGGTCTTATGGTCATGAACAATTGATTTATGAACAAATCATTCTTTTTCCTACCATGTGAAGTATCAAAAGCATAGCTTTGATTCTGTTTTTTATCAATCAACACTTTATATCTAGTCCTTTCATATATTGTAGAAAAGCTATAATATCTATTTGTTTCATAATAATCCTTTCCATTTATTTCAATTAAAGTTTTTAGCTCCAATCTTTACATATTATTAAAACCTTCTCCAAACCTTTATTTAGATTCTGATATAGCCCAACTAAAGACTGTGCCGTCTTTACGATTTGGTTTGGGACCTGCCCAATCTGCTCCGTAAGGTTCACCGGTGTCAGGTGCAATACCTACATAGCGCTGAGTTTTCATAGAGAGCAGCATACATTCTCCACGTAGCATATCTTGCCACATAAATAGAGATGCATCTGTCTCTTCTTTCAACATTCTAACGTCAGAAGAGAGTCCAATGCCTGTTACTGTTAAGAAACCGGTGCCATTCATAGCTTCAAGCGCTACAAGTCCGTTACCACGGTCGTGAGCGCGGAATTTACATCCTGCACCATTATAGTCTCTACTGCCACGATTTGCTTTGTGCAACATTCCGTGAGGGTTTGCCCAAGCTCGGCTATCATCTGCAAGATTTGTCAGTGTAATAATTTTGCCTAATGGTATATTGTTTGAACGGTCTGCCATAGGTTCATCTACTGTAAAATTATCAAATAACGCATACCCTCCGTTTTTGCCTGTAACATTGAATGCATAGAGTGCTGTACGCATTCCCTGGAACGTTTTTAGTTGGTATGGCAACAGTACTGTATCGCCTATGGTAGTGTAGTTTTCACCATCCAAACTGTAACTGAACTGCGCTATATCTCTATCGTATTCACCCTCTACACGCAGGTAGAATTTAGAACAGGCCATCATTATCTCTATCCACTTATCTTGCTGTTGGTTATAGTGCTGCAGCACCAATTCATCGTTTTGTTTCATTACTCCCAATATTGCATACGGCATATTCAGTATTCCCAATCCTGCCATATCACCCTCTTTCAGGTGCGATGCATCTAGTTCTACTGTGGTTATAGAAACAGGTCCTATAGCACGCTGGGTAAGTGTATTTTTGGCCCACAAGAAGTTTTCCGCAGGCATTGTCTTTAGGCGTAATTTGCCTTTGCTGAGTGCCCACATTTTATCATTGGGATTGTGGTTCCACTGCCATATTGGTTGCAGGGTTTTACCATCAAAATTATCGTTACGATTGTATGGTGCATGGGGTTCTACAGTTACTGCTACGTTTGGTTTGTACCAGGTGCGTGGGGTACGTCCTAAATTTCCCTGAAGTCCGAAATATGGCCATCCATCTACCCAGGTAACTGGCGATAGACAGGTGGTTCTGCCTACTGAATGGAAATCAATCATAGAGAAGCCCCACCATTCACCATTTGGCAAATCTACCAAACCGCCCTGATGCAGAGGTACTGCGCTGAAATGGTTGCCTGTTGGGTAGTTTATTTGGAATTTTGTTCCGTGTTCAGAAACGGGTCTGTCCAGGCCCACATTATTTATAGTATGCTGTGCCATTTCACCAAATGTTTCACGCATACTGATGGTTACTGTTTGGTATGGACCTTCCGGTTTATCGGCACGCGCACACTGCATTCTGCCGACAGGTGAATAATTGGCACTGATTATATAGTATTTGCCATCTATTTTATAGAAGTGATGACCTTCACCCATTGCGTTTCCGGCCTCAATAATTACTTTTTCACTACCCTCCACAAAGCCACTGAAATCCGGTTTGATTTCTATCAGGCGAACTTCATCGTACTTATATACTGCATATATTTTTCCATCATCATCGAATAGCACCGATAGGTCGTATATATCGCCTTCCATATTGATATGTTCCCATGGTCCTGCCGGATTGTCTGCTATAAAGACCTGCATTCCTACTCCGTTGATATTTGAAAAGACATAGAATTTACCGTTGTTGTAACGTATGCAGGGAGCCCATATTCCCTGTCCATACTCTTCCTGTCCATTTTTCAGTTCAAATGATTCTCCAAAAGTGAAACGATCAAAACAATAGCTCAGGAACTTCCAGTTTACTAAATCTTTTGAGTGCATTATTACTACTCCGGGTACTGTGTGCATGGTAGTTCCGGCCATATAAAAATCTTCGCCCACTCTTATTATATCAGGGTCTGAAAATTCATCGTAGAATATTGGGTTTGTATAGGTTCCGTTTCCATTGTCGGCTGTCCAGGATTTGGTTTGTGCCATTGATGTGCCGGCTACTGCTATCAGTATTGCTGCCAGTAGTACTATTTTCTTCATATTGGTTGTATTGGGTTATTGTTAATGTATGTGTGTAAAGATAATGTATTTTGAGGGGAATGTTGTACCAAAGTTGCGAAAAATCATCAACTTTGTTACAACATTTAGTGTGTGTGTGAGAGAATAGGTTGGGATTCCGCCTAACGGCGGCATCCCTGACCTCCGCGGGCCATCTAACAAGGTTTAGTAAAGCGTTTGTTTTACGAACTTATGTTTTTTTATTGTGTTCTATTTGCCTTTCGTGTTTGCAATAAACCTACTTCTTCAAGGAGCGGCTAAGGCTGAATTATATTTCAGTTTTTGATAATCTCCGTATCATTTTTTGCAATAGTAACCTGGTTTTGATACCTCTCTAAATTTTCCGTTTGTCGCTGGTTTTCTTGTGTCTGATTGGCGACCTCCGTTTCCCACAATGTCATAGAACGCTTGTCACATGTTCAAATATACCAAAAAGAATTTACAAAGCAAAATTAGATGAGGCTCTTACACTTGCGTATGGTGTTGATTGATGTACCCGTAATCTTGGCAATGTTCCGTAATGAATACCCTTTCTTCAAAAGCTTGATTTCTTCTGTGTACTGCTCTTTCATCATTGATTCCGATTTCTGATAACCTGCTTTACGACCAACCTTACCACCTGCTGCACGATAGTTCTTGTAACCGCTTTCCACTCTTTCCCGAATGGTCTTCCGTTCCATTCGTGCAACTTCGGCAAAGATAGTTATCAAGAATTGGCTCATTGCATTAACCTTACCTTCCTTAGTCAATGTCTCGATATTATAATTTTGAATGTAAAGACTGATACCCTTACCATTCAGCATTTCGATAACTTCCAACACTTGCAAGGTATCACGACCCAAACGGCTCAACTCCGTCACTAATACCTTATCTATATGGTTAGCCTCGACATAGTTTATCATGTTCAGAAGTTCCGTTCTATCGAAGTTTGCCTTTGCTCCCGAAATCTTTTCGGCAAACACAGCTTCGACAATCCAACCATTACCATTGGCTAATGCTGTCAGTTCATTGACTTGTCTGTCATAATCTTGCGATGAAGTTGAAACCCTTGCGAAAATTACCGTCTTTATCATAATTGATTCATATATCATTTAATCTACCACAAATATACATAAACAGGAATTATCCTGCAAATCAGGATTGATTAAAATATAAATGATTGATAAAATATTTGATAATTAAAACAAAATCATTAGCTTTGTATCAAAGAATGGATTTATGGAGAAAGTATTAGCCGAAAACGTTAAGAGACTATGCAAGGAGCAAAAGAAGCAACTTAAAGACCTTGCTTCTGAAATGGGTGTTGACCCTGCTTCATTGAACAGAGCAATGTATGGTAATGCCCGACTTGATACCATTGAAAAGATGGCTACCGCTTTGGGGGTATCTATCAAAAGCCTGTTCGACCCGATAGATAATGATACGGTAGAAGGCTACATCAAGATAAAGGGAAAAATCTATCAGTTTAATAGTAAAGAAGAACTAAATAAATTGCTTTATGGAAAAAAATAGAAGATGGCTCGTTTATGCGAATGCTAGTAGATGCAATCATACAAAAGCATTTGCCGAAATCGGATATGTAAGTTGGAACCCACATAATCGAAAATTCAGAGAAGGAGACATTGTTTACATGTTTATATCTACTGACAGGTGCGTTAAATTCAAAACAATAGTTTCAGCTGTAAATGTCCCTAGAACAGACCAAAAATATTGGAGTACTAAACCGTCAAATGAGCCTACTTGTAAACTAAATTTCATTGCTGAATACAATGGTTCATTACTTGATGAAGAAGAACTTAAAAAACATGGATTCAAAGGTGGTGGAAGTATAGAATTACCGTCATGTGGAAATGATGAATTACTTGATTATATCGAAAATGTATTCCTAAAATAACAATTATGAGACATTGGATTATTCCCGCAAATCCCCAAAGATATAAATTGGCAGAAGCGTTAAAGGAGTTAAATGGTACTATTGATTGGAGACAACATAATAAGTTTGAAATTGGTGATATAGTATATATATACTGCTCTAAACCTATTTCTCAAATTGTGTATAAAATGGAAGTTATAGCAACTGACATTACCAAAGAATATACAATTGCCGACAAACAATACTGGAATACCCCATCAGAATTCAAAACAAGTCTAACACACAATCGTTTTTATAGAATATCCTTATTAGCAGAAAATTATACAGAAAAGTTAATATTAAATGATTTACTTAACCATGGTCTTAACGGAGCACCCCAAGGGGCTTTAGTTGTAAAAGAACCATTGCTTAGTTATTTACAAGAATTCTTTAAAGAATAATACAGAACATATAATCTTTTAGATTAAACTGAAACAAAATAATGTATCACTATAGTCTTTTTATTTGATTATAATGATACATTTTAATTTTGATACAAACATCATAGTTTCTAACGACTTATGAAGAAAACATCATATCTCATAGAGTACGAACCGAAATAAAAATTACTCATACAAGATACCTACATAAACACCCCTCCAATGAGGTACAAGGCAGGTTCCCCAAATATGGCTTATACCACCCTTGTCAGATTGATGTGAAAATACTCTATATAGTCGTGTATTTTCTGCAAATCTGATATAAATCTGTTCGATAATTTGTAAGGGTGTTCGACGAATCGGCAGAAGAAGCAATTCTCTGCCGATTTTTGTTTTTTCCTCACTACGTTTCACAAGCGCCCAACCATTTACAAGCAAGACGGACGTAAATTTTATTTCTCTCCCCTATTTCTCCAACTTAGCAGTGATATAGGGATTCTTCATGGTAATATCCTTTACATTCTCAATTCGATTGCCATTCTTGGACACGGCAATCCTTCATCGAATACTGGTTCTTTTCGCAAGACACGTTCTTCAAATGTAAATTGCATACGGCCGGAGAGAATCCACGATACTGTTTTCAAAGCTTTCGTATTGCAGATTGACGCATAGAACAGCTTCATTGTTCTGCCCGACCTTGATGTTGCGTACATTATTCTTTTAACGGGCCATCATGCACATATACAAAATCATCAAAGGAAACACTTCCGGTTTCCTTGTCTACATTATAGCAATACAAACCGATGCGTACCCCTTTCCAATTACCAAACTGCATGGGGAACTTATCGCTCAATGCAACAAAGTCCTTGGCGTTATAGCTATACAGCAATTGATATGCATTGTTGGTAGCATCCGCTTTCATTCGCAGATAGATTACATCACCTTTGGCCGGGACTTTGTGTTTCACGTCATTGTCTTTTTCCAAATACACATATCGTTTGCCGGCTTCCTGCATCACGCCCAACGTCCAATTTTGTCTACCCATGCAGGCCAAACCGCAACGTTGGCCTTCTGCCATATCCTTGCCATTCCAGGTCATCTTGATGGTTGCCGTACCGGTATATCCCATTGTCTTTTGCGTCAACGTATTACGGGCCATCTTAAAGTTATCGGCTTTCAAAGCATGGAAAGTAATCATCCCTTTGCGTTCCGTCAGACTCCAAGCTTCATCCACCGGATTGTGATTGAATTGCCATTGCAAGCCCAATTCCTTTCCTTCAAACCTATCGTTGGTAGCCGGCAATTCAATTGCCACCCCTCCCTTTACGGCAGGTTTCCGCCAAGTTTCCACAGGCTCACCAATACCATTCATATCCATATCTACTCCGATAACAGGCCAACCGTCTTTCCAATGCATGGGTTGCAGATGCACTACCCTGCCCAACGGATTGTATTGCTGGAAATGATAGAACCACCATTCCCCCTCAGGAGTATCCACCATCGCTCCTTGATGTGGGCCATTGATACGGGTCATCCCTTGTTCGAGCACTACCTTCTTTTCGTAAGGTCCGTAAATGTTCTTCGACCGAAGGATGGTTTGCCAACCTATCTCCACTCCTCCTTCGGGGATACTCATATAATAATAGCCATCACGCTTGTGAATCTTGGTACCCTCAGCCACCGGACCGGTATAGACAATTCGTCCCTCGTCGAGCAACTTGGTGCCATCCGGGCTCATCCGATGAATAATGATGGGGCCTGCCCCGTGAATGCTTCTTCCTAAATAAGCCCTTCCGTCCTCATCCCAGAACGGACACGGGTCTTCCCATTTGGGAACTTTTGCCACATGCGTCAATGGCGCCCAAGGCCCTTCGGGGTTCTCGGCATTCGTCATGAACAATCCTTCGTGAGGCGTACAGAAGAACACCCAAAACTTACCGTCATGATAACGAATGGCCGGAGCCCACGAGCCACCGGCATAACGGGTATTGTTTTCCCATTCCGGAAAATCGAACTTATCATAAAGTTGGGCTATCAATCGCCAGTTCACCATATCTTCAGATTTCAGTATCTGCATTCCGAGAAAGTGAAAATCGGACGCCACCATGTAGTAACTGTCGCCCACACGAATGACATCAGGATCGGAATAATCCGCATTTAAAATAGGATTCACATACGTACCATTTCCTTGGTCGCCCCATGTATTCAAAGGCTTCTGTGAATGGACATTCAGAAAGACAAAACAACAAAGACATACAAACAAATGCTTCATGGCATATTTTTTTAAATTAGTAATAGACAAAGATAATAAAAAGCAAACATTTGTATGCTTTTTTGTCCATTCTTTTCCCATTTACCAATTTATTCCTTACATTTGTTTTCAATAAAACTTTAACATCAAAAAAATATGAAAACAAACCCTGTATTCTGTATGCACATCCCTACCAAACTATTCTTTGGTTGTGGAGAAATAGAAAGACTGTCCAGTGAAGAAATGCCCGGCAAAAAAGCTTTGATTGTGATTTCCGCCGGCACTTCCATGAAGAAGTATGGTTATCTGGACAAGGTTCAAGCACAATTGAAGCTTAACAATATTGAGAGTGTCGTATTCGACAAAATCCTTCAGAACCCTATCAAGTCACACGTGATGGAAGCAGCAGCCATCTGTCGTCAGGAAGGTTGCGACTTCGTTATCGGCTTGGGCGGTGGCAGTTCCATCGACTCTGCAAAGGCAATCGCCCTCATGGCTTGCAACGAAGGCGACTTGTGGGACTACGTATCAGGCGGTAGCGGTAAAGGACGTCCTTACACCAAGGTGCTCCCTATCGTAGCCATCCCGACAACTGCCGGTACCGGTACTGAAGTTGACCCGTGGGCGGTAATCACCAACGAAGATGCACAGGAAAAGATCGGCCTCGGTGCATCGCCCTACACCTTCCCTACCATCTCCATCGTCGATCCTGAGCTGATGCTCTCCATCCCTCCGATGTACACCGCTTACCAAGGCTTTGACGCATTCTTCCATGCAGCAGAAGGATTCCTGGCCAACATCGCCAATCCTATCAGCGACCTGTATGCACTCGAAGCCATCCGCTTGCTTTACAAATACCTGCCGGTAGCCGTAAAGGACGGACGCAACCTGAAGGCACGCGCCAAAGTAGCATGGGCCAGCACCCTTGCCGGAATGGTAGAAGCGACTTCCAGCTGTACTTCCGAACACTCTATCGAACATGCCATGAGCGCCTACTATCCGAACCTGCAACACGGAGCCGGCCTCATCTCCATCTCGGAAGCATACTATGAAACCTTCCGCAATGACTGCATGAAGCGCTACATGAAGATGGCCGAAGCGATGCTTGAAAAGAAGAGCAACCGCCCGTCAGACTTCATCGATGCATTGATTATCATGCAGAAGGAATGTGGCGTAAGAGACATCAAGTTGAGCGACTACGGCATGAAGAAGGAAGACCTTCCGAAGATTGCTGAAAATGCACGCTTCGCTATGGGCGGTCTGTTTGGTGTGGACCCACGCCCGATGACAGACGAAGAATTGCTGACTATCCTGGAAAAGTCCTACAAATAATCGACAAAGGATATACCAAAAGTAAGGGGCGGAATATTCCGCCCCTTACTTTTTATCGGTCTGTTTGTTAATTCTTCGCCAATTCTTCTAACGTTTTTCCTTCATAATCGCAGATGGCCTTCTTGTATTCGTCCGAGATAGGCATCGGCTCCTTGGTAGCCATATCGTACAGCACCATGACCGTGCGACACTCACACTTCACATAGCCGCCATCCAACGACACGGCTCGTTGCAACAACGTGAAGCTCGTATTGCCAAGCTGTATGGTAGTCGTTTCAATCTGAATCTGGTCGGAGAAGAAGATAGGTGCAAAGAAATTGGCATTGATATTCGCCACTACCACTACCTTCGTATCCAGTTCCGTATCGGCAATCACCTTCTTCAAATAATCGGTCTTTGCCAAATCGTACAACGAGAAGTAAACTGAATTGTTTACATGTCCGAACTGATCGACATCGCTGAATCGGATCTGTACCGGCATTGTATGTTTGAATCTTTTCTTATCCTCCATAATTGTATTTACCTTTATATACCCTCTAATACTATTTCATTTTCCTACAAAAATAATACTTTTAGAAATAAAAAGCTTAAAAGTAACAGACTTTTCTTACTTTTGCAGAAATTCTGAACAGAAATAAGTTAAACTGAAAATATATGGAAAAGAAAAAATTGAGTCCTTCCACCCTCTGCGTACAAGGAGGATGGCAACCGAAGAAGGGGGAACCCCGCGTATTGCCTATTTACCAGAGCACTACTTTCAAGTATGACACCAGCGAACAGATGGCTCGTCTGTTCGACCTGGAAGACAGCGGATACTTCTATACCCGTCTGCAAAACCCGACCAACGATGCCGTAGCAGCCAAGATTGCCGCTCTGGAAGGCGGTGTAGGCGCTATGCTTACCTCGTCCGGTCAGGCCGCCAACTTCTACGCTATCTTCAACATCTGTCAGGCAGGCGACCACTTTGTATGTTCATCGGCCATCTATGGCGGTACCTTCAACCTGTTTGCCGTAACCCTGAAGAAGTTGGGCATTGATTGTACCTTCATCAACGTGGATGCAACGGAGGAAGAAATCGACCAGGCTTTCCAACCGAACACCAAGGCTCTCTTCGGCGAAACCATCTCGAACCCGAGCATTGATGTACTCGACATTGAAAAGTTTGCCCGCATCGCCCACAAGCACGGTGTGCCATTGATTGTCGACAACACTTTTGCAACCCCTATCAACTGCCGTCCTTTCGAATGGGGAGCCGACATCGTTACCCACTCCACTACCAAGTACATGGACGGTCATGCAACAGCTGTTGGTGGTGTGATTGTGGACAGCGGTAACTTCGACTGGGAAGCTCATGCTGAAAAGTTCCCGGGATTGACCACTCCCGACGAATCCTATCACGGACTGACTTACACCAAGGCATTCGGCAAGATGGCCTATATGACCAAGGCAACCGCCCAATTGATGCGCGACCTCGGTTCCATCCAGTCTCCACAGAATGCTTTCCTGTTGAACCTCGGTTTGGAAACCTTGCACCTGCGTATGCCCCGCCATTGCGAAAATGCCCAGAAGGTGGCCGAATGGTTGGAAGCCCAGCCTCAGGTTGCATGGGTGAACTATTGCGGCTTAAAGAGCAGCAAGCACTACGAACTGGCACAGAAATACATGCCGAACGGCTCGTGTGGTGTCATCGCCTTTGGTTTGAAGGGAAGCCGCGAAGAAGCCATCCAGTTCATGGATGCTCTGAAACTGGCATGCATCGTAACCCACGTGGCCGATGCCCGTACCTGTGTACTTCATCCTGCAAGCCATACCCACCGTCAGCTGACTGACGAACAATTGCGCGAAGCCGGTGTAGCTCCCGACTTGATTCGTCTGTCGGTAGGTATCGAAGACGCCAATGACATCATTGCCGACTTGCAACAAGCCATGGAAAGTGTAAAATGAGAATCATCATTATAGGAGCCACATCGGGCATCGGACGTGAAGTTGCCAAACTCTACATCGCACAAGGCTGGCAGGTAGGTATTGCCGGCCGACGTGCAGAAGAGTTGGAGAGCTTACGCAAGGAAGCCCCCGAACAAGTATTCTCGGAGGTGCTGGATGTGACTTTGGAAGATGCACCTTGCCGTCTGCAGAGTCTGATAGACAAAGTGGGCGGCATGGATATTTTCCTGCTCAGTTCCGGCATCGGCAAACAGAACCCGACTCTTACCCCCGATATCGAACTGAAGACCGCCGCTACCAATGTTGAAGGATTTATCCGATTGACGACCGCCGCCTGGCATTTCTTCGAGAAGCAAGGCTACGGACACATAGCAGCCATCAGTTCCATTGCCGGTGTCAAAGGATTGGGCATCGCCCCTGCCTATTCGGCCACCAAGCGTTTTCAAAACACTTATCTCGATGCACTCGACCAACTGGCCCGGATGAACAAACTGAACATCACGTTCACCGACATCCGTCCCGGCTTCGTGGCTACTCCTCTATTGAAGGACGACAACTATCCGCTTCTGATGAAAGCCCCTCAAGTGGCTCAATCCATTGTCAAGGCCATTCAACAAAAGAAGCGCATTGTCGTTATTGATTGGAGATACCGCATCCTGGTATTCTTCTGGAAACTCATACCCCATTGGATATGGGTGCGGTTGAAAGTAAAGAACTAAGTTATTTAAAACTCCCTCCCCCGCTTCGAGGGTACTCCCTCTATAAACAGAGGGAGAGTCTGTTACAAGTTCCTTCTCTGTTTATAGAGGAGGTGTCACGAAGTGACGGAGGAGTTGATTCATTAAGACAATATTCATAAACAGAAAACCATGAAGAAATTAACAAGCCTGCTAATCATTGCACTGCTTCTGTTAAGCAGCTGCGGCAGTGTTCCCCTCACAGGCAGAAAACAAATCCTGTTAGTATCCGACCAGGAAGTGCTTGCTTCAAGCCTTACCCAGTATTCCGACTATATGAAATCGGCGCCCGTTTCGACTAACGCCAAAGGCAAAGCGATGGTCACCCGTGTAGGCAAGAAGATAGCAGCAGCTACCGAACAGTATCTGAAATCCAACGGAATGGAAGCAGAAGTGAGAAACTTCGCATGGGAGTTCAACTTGGTAAAAGACGACCAGGTGAACGCCTTCTGCATGCCTGGCGGTAAGATTGTAGTGTATGAAGGACTGCTGAAACTGGTTTCTTCGGACGATGAACTGGCGGTAGTAGTCGGTCATGAAGTGGCACACGCCGTAGCCAAGCACAGCAACGAACGCATGAGTCAACAACTGATGACTCAATATGGCGCACAAATCCTGACACAAGCCTTGAGCAACAAGTCAGCAGCCATCCAAAAGGCCGGCAGCACCATCTATGGTCTCGGCGCCCAGTACGGCTTGACCCTCCCCTTCTCACGCAAGCACGAATCCGAAGCCGACTACATGGGCCTCATCTTCATGACCATGGCCGGTTACGACCCCAATGTCGCCATCACCTTCTGGCAGAAGATGTCGGCAGGAGGCGCATCCGTTCCCGAGTTCATGAGCACCCACCCCAGCGATGCCACCCGCATCAAGGACATCCAGAAGATTCTTCCGGCACTGAACAAGTATAGAAAGTAAAAAGGACCTCGGAAGCATATAGTGAGTGGTAACTGATTCTTCACTTCGTTCAGAATGACACTTTGTGTCAACAGATTTATTATTCCCCATTAAATTCCCTCAATAATCAATGATTTCATCTGTTTCGTTGCTTATTGAGGGATTGGTGTATCTAATAGCCATTGCATATGTTTGCGGGAAGAAATCGGGTATCCGACTCGAAAGAATCATTGAAAACAAAAGAATAGATAAGTACAACTAAGGTCGTTTACAAGGATTATTAAGCCTGAAAGATTGCATTGCTACTATATTTCATGGCTTGAAACATACGTTTCATGGTTTGGTTTATACGTTTCATGCCTTGGTTTGTATATTTCCAATCGTGAAACGTATTGTATATACCGTCATTTTGCCTTAGATATGCTTATAAGAAGGCTTATAAACTGCCTTATGCATGGTTAGCAACGCTTGATTAAACAGTCAAGCTTCTCTTATATCTACAAATAATAATAAAAATCTTCCTTATCTTTGTAACAAATGTCGGCAAACACCCGTCTATGTCATTGAAAGCGCTTCAAAAAGAACATCGGAAAAGAACAATTAAAAAAAACATGGAAATGAAGAAATATGTAGTTGCACTCATGTTGCTGGCGGTCTGCCAGACAAGCTTTGCTCAAAGCCCAGAATCGCTATACAACTATTTCAAGGACGAAAAAGGGGTGGAAAGCGTACACGTGTCACCGCTGCTGATGAAATTAGGACGCCTGTTCATGGACGAAGAGGACAAAAACAACCCCGTAATGAAAGGTATCAACTCCGTAACGGTGCTCGACCTGGAGGAAAGCCCGAAAGAGGTACAGGAACGATTTGCCAAAGAGGTGAAGAAACTGGATTTGAACGGATATGAAACATGGGTGCAGGCAAAGGAAGACGGCGAGAGCGTGAAGGTCATTGCCAAAGTAAAAGATGACGTGGTACGCGAACTGCTTGTACTCAGCACGGGCAATGACAATTGTGCCCTCGTCATGATGAAAGGAAAAATCAAGCGCGAGGATATACAGGCCATAATCGATGATGACAAAGTGATGATAGATGGACGCAAATGACTTCAAACGGAGGTTTCTCCCCTATCACCAGAAGCTCTATCGGACGGCCTTCCGCCTCATGGGGAACGCGCAGGATGCCGAAGACATGGTGCAGGAGGTATATCTGAAGCTATGGAAGAAGCGGGAGGAACTGCCACCGGACATCGGAAACACAGAGGCCTATTGCGTGACACTAACCAAGAACCTCTGCCTGGATGCACTGAGGGCTTCGCGACCGGAAGAGGACAACCGTCCACCAGAGGAACTGAGTATCGCCCACGAGAGTGACCCGCTCCGCGAAATGACGGCCAAGGACGAAGCCAACCAAGTGAAACGAATCATCGGGGGCCTGCCCAGGCAGCAACGGCAAGTCATCGTAATGAGAGACGTGAACGAATGCTCCATGGAGGAGATAGAAGAAGTCACCGGCCTTTCGCCCGGGAACATCCGGGTGCTGCTGAGCCGGACAAGAAAAAAGATACGTGAACAATTCAATGCCATCAGGAACTATGAATGCAGATAGAATCAACCAGCTGTTGGAGCGTTACTACAACGCCGAAACCACCGAAGCCGAAGAAAAGGAACTGAAACGTTTCTTCGCCGAGGAAGAAGTGCCCGCCCATCTGCTGGGCGAAAAGGAGATGTTCCTGCAATTGCAGGACATGGCCGATGCATCTACGCCTGAAGGGCTGGAAGAACGGCTCAGCAAAAACATCGACCAATGGGAAAAGCAGGAACGCAAGGCAGAGCGGAAAACACGCATCCTTTCCTTGCAATGGATAGGCGGCATAGCGGCCAGTCTGCTGGTGCTGGTGACATTCGGATGGTACATGTACGAACCACAGCCCGCCCGCAAGGACACTTGCGCCACACCCGAGGAAGCGTACATACACGCACAACAGGCGCTGGCCATGTTCTCCGATGCACTGAACAAAGGCAAAAAACAAATGGAAGCCGCCCATGCCACGACCACGAGAGTAGAAAGAACCATTCAAGAACAATTCAACAAAATCAACGAATAATCATGAAACGATTTTATATCATCAGCTTGTTGCTGGCACTCAGCACTTTATTCTGTCAGGCACAGCAATCCTATTTCGACAAGTATGCCGACATGGACGGCGTAAGTTCCGTGTACATTTCAAAGAGCATGCTCAAGATGTTTCCGAATATGTCGGGAAAGATAAACGGGGTGAATGTCGGCAATCTGGCCGGTCGGCTGGAGTGTATCCAGATTCTATCGAGCGACAGTACGGAAATCATCAAACAGCTGCGCAAGGAGACCAAGGACGTCAACACCAAGAGCGGATACGAGGAACTGATGCGCATACGGGATGACGGCGAGCGAGTGAACATCTACTTCAAGGAGAAGAAGAACAAGAAAAATGAATTTGTACTGATAGCCGATGAGAGTGACGAATACACCATCATCTCCATTGTGGGCGAACTGACCTTGCAGGAGATGCAGGAAATGGTCAGCGGACTATAACAAATAAAGGCTGTTTCAAAAATGCCTCTTATAATTTTTCATCCGCAGAATACGCGGATAGCGCAGATAAATAACAATCTCTCGGTATAATAAAGATGAAAAATCTG
>JAFVTL010000144.1 GCA_017503235.1 Bacteroidaceae bacterium
AATATGGAGGTAAATAATTATGGGAAAATTTAATAAATCCGGTAAAAAGGGAATGCCTGAATTGAATACCTCTTCATTGCCTGACCTTATCTTTACAATGTTGTTCTTCTTTATGATTGTAACAACAATGCGTGAGGTTTCATTGAAGGTTCAGTTTAAAGTGCCACAAGCTACAGAATTGGAAAAATTGGAAAAGAAGTCATTGGTTACTTTTATTTATATTGGTAAACCATTGCCTGAGTACCAAAAGCAGATGGGTGTTGAAACACGTATCCAGTTGAACGATAAGTTCTCTGAAGTTTCTGAAGTACAAGACTATATTTTCCAGGAACGTGAAAATATGAAAGAAGAAGACCAACCGTTTATGACCGTATCTTTGAAAGTTGACAAAGACACTAAGATGGGTATCGTAACGGATGTTAAGCAGGCTCTTCGTCAGTCTTATGCTTTGAACATTAACTATTCTGCTACTTCAAGACAGTAATTTAATTTATTGTATAGTCGTAAAAAAGGAGTTGCGTTTGCAACTCCTTTTTTTATTGGCTGTCAGTTCGATGAAGTCCTTTCTGAATGATGTTTTTCATAGCCAGATAATAAAGTTTGAAAAACATGTGTCAAATGAATCAGGAGTGCCTAACAGATTGATAGCCAAAAAAATCAGGATTTGGTTCAGTAAATCAGAGAGTTACGCATGGCTGATTCATCTGAAGGATGTTTTTCGAACTTGTTTTTTTATTCCTTCCAATGATAGACCTCTTGATAAATCCGTTCTTTTATCTGCTGGTATTTCTTTTCCATATCAAGTTTTCCGTAAGTCATCAGATACATGGGAAGTGGCTCGTCTTTAGCCCTATAGGGCGGTTGGATATAAGGATTGGTATGTAGGACGAAGCCGCATCTCTCGTAGAAACCGATTCTGCGTTTGCTTGTTTCATCATCAGGCATTTCCACTTCAAGGATGATGGGAACCTCTACCGATTGGGTGATATGTTTCAGTACCTTCTCACCATAACCTTTGTTTCGTTCATGTTGTGCCAAAGCAAAGTGCTCGATGTAGATGAATTCCCCCAAGTTCCATAAGCTGATCATCCCTATCGGGCGCTCACTTAATGTAATGATACAACTATGAAAATTCTCTTTCGTGTCCGTGTTTTCACGTTGGAACTGATTGTCCCGTCGCTCTTGTTCGGGAAAGGCCGAAAGCAGTAATTCTTCAACGAAAGGATATAATTTATGGTCGGTTGTTACTTTTTTAATTTCTATCATCATAAATTGTTATGAATAGGTGTAAAACTCTTGCAAAAGTATTTTTTCTATTTGAATGCTGCAAATCTTTTGGAGATTTCTGTTTTTGTGAGAAAATAATATATCTTTGCAAAAGAACTTTTTATACTAAAAATGGGACATCATCAATTGGATAGCTTGGATGAGCAGATTTTGAAGTTGATAGCTTCGAATGCTCGAATCCCTTTCTTGGAAGTTGCACGTGTGTGCGGTGTGTCGGGTGCGGCCATTCACCAACGCATACAGAAACTGACAGATTTGGGAGTGTTGAAGGGCTCGGAATTTGTTTTGGATTCCGAGAAGATAGGTTATGAAACATGTGCATATATGGGCCTTTATTTGAAGGATCCTGAGCAGTTTGATGTAGTGACGGAAGCTTTGAGACATATACCTGAAATCGTGGAATGTCACTATACAACGGGGCAATATGACATGTTCATTAAGATTTATGCAAAGAACAACCATCATTTGCTGAGTATCATACACGATAAGTTGCAACCATTGGGATTGGCACGTACAGAAACCATCATTTCATTCCACGAAGCTATCAAGCGCCAAATGGCCATTCCCGAGTGGGAAGAAGATGAATAATTCTCTATGACTATGGGAAAGGTGAGTATAATTGTTGCCATTTCGGGTAACGGAGGCATTGGCTTTGAAAACAAACTTCTGTATTGGTTGCCGAATGACTTGAAGCGTTTCAAGGCGTTGACGACGGGACATACCATCATAATGGGGCGGAAAACCTTTGAATCCCTTCCGAAAGGGGCGTTGCCCAATCGTAGGAATTTGGTGTTAAGTCGTCAGGAAGGATTGCAGATTGAGAATGCGGAAGTGTATCCTACCTTGGAGGAAGCCTTGAGTCAATGTAAAGATGAGGATTGCTTCATTATCGGAGGAGCCAGTGTGTATGCCCAGGCTTTGCCTTTGGCCGACCGCCTGTTTATTACCGAGGTGGATGATACGACGAAGGAAGCGGATACTTTCTTCCCTGAAATAGACAAAGAGACGTGGAAGGTTGTTGCCAGGGAAGACTTCCCGACAGATGAAAAACATGCCTATCCTTATAGCTTTGTAGATTACGAGCGAAGATAAGCAGGACTCAAATAGAACTCAGGCACGGAATCGTGAATAATTCATGGTTCCGTGCCTGAATGCTTTTATACGGCTACTACACCTTTGATATGCGGGTGCGGGTCGTAGTCAACCAATTCAAAGTCTTCATATTTGAAGTCGAAGATGCTCTTTACATCCGGGTTTATCTTCATTTTGGGCAACGGACGCGGCTCGCGGGTCAATTGAAGTTGTACTTGCTCCAGATGGTTGACATAAAGATGGGTGTCGCCGGTTGTGTGGATGAATTCACCGGGTTTCAATCCCGTTACTTGTGCCATCATCATAAGCAGAAGCGCATACGATGCGATGTTGAACGGAACACCAAGGAACGTGTCTGCGCTCCGCTGGTACATCTGTAGGCTTAATTTCCCGTCTGCAACATAGAATTGGAAGAACATGTGGCAGGGTGGGAGGTTCATGTTTCCCAAATCGGCCACATTCCAGGCATTTACAATGATGCGGCGTGAATCCGGATTGTTCTTGATGGTCTCTATCGCTTCACTTATCTGGTCAATGTGTCCTCCGTTATAGTCGGGCCATGAGCGCCATTGATATCCGTAAATGTGCCCCAAGTCACCATTCTCGTCTGCCCATTCATTCCAGATACGTACGCCGTTTTCTTGCAGATACTTTACATTGGTGTCTCCCTTCAAGAACCAGAGGAGTTCATGAATGATGGACTTCAAGTGCAGTTTCTTGGTTGTCAATAGCGGAAATCCGTCTTCCAGGTTGAAGCGCATCTGATGACCAAATACACTGATGGTACCTGTGCCGGTACGGTCTTCTTTGCGTACCCCCTCAGTTGTGATGCGTTTCAATAAATCTAAATATTGTTTCATAGTCTTTTATCTTACTCCTTGGATGTCCATGCGCTCCGTATGCTCAGGAAGCAGATGGTAGCGGATATGGCCAACATTGTTGTCAGGAGTTTATTGGGATGATTGATGATGTCTATCGATTGGGCCTGGAAGATTTCATAGATTGACTGGAACAGGATGGTTATCCCGTCGGATGCATAAAGCAGTATGGCACATAGAATGACGCAAATGACCGTCAGCAGGTCAGACCATACTTTGGCTGGCACCGGTAGCCGGCGGAGGACTCTGCGTGAGAAGCCGTTGTCGGCAATTTCATGCTTGTTGGCTTGCATGAACTGGCTGATGAGTTGTTCGTCTTTTCTATTCATAACCGTTTTGTTTTAAGAAGTTGGCAAGTTTCTCTTTTCCCCTCGACAAATGCGACTTGACGGTTCCTGACGGAATGCCGACTATCGCCGAGATTTTGGCTATCGGGAGGTCTTCCATATAGTGTAAGGTAATGCAGGTTCTTTCCACACCTTTCAATAAGGACAAGCCCCGGTAGATGTCCATCTCTTTGCCTATTTGTCGTTGTTCGGTTTGATGGGTGGCATCCACTTCCCAATCTTCCAACCCGGAAGTCTCTTTTCGGTTGCGAATATAGTCATAAAAAACGTTATATGCAATTCTGAAAAGCCAAGTTGAAAAGCTGGACAGGTTTTTGTAACTTGCCAAATGGGTGTAGGCTTTGATGAAGGTCTCTTGAGCCAGGTCGTCGCTGAGTGCTTCATCCCCCAATGTCTGTTGGAGGAAGAACCGGCGGATGGGGGACTGGTACTTCTTGACGAGGGTATCAAATGCCCCCTTGTTGCCGAAGACAACCACTTGTGCAACCAACGCTATGTCGTTGAGCTGGCTCATTCCTGTTCTTCAAGACGGTTGGTGTCCTTGCTCTCTCTGTCGTTGAATACCTTCTTCAGTTCGTCAGGAGTCATGTGTCCTTTGGGGGTGGTTGAGGGCTCCTTTTCGGAGGAACGGGTGGTATAGGCGATGATGACTTCTCCCACTCCCTTGCAGAAGATGATGAATCCGATGGCGGCGATGGCTGCTACATTGGTCAGCAACCAGAGAAATACTCCTAAACCGAGTCCGAGACAAATGTTTTGAATCCCTTTGGTGAGGGTTTCGTTGTTTTGTTTAGGGCTTGCCAGGTTTTCTTCAAAGAGCTCTTTAGGTACCTCTTTCCCGGCGGCAAGAGCTTCTGCGGCCAGTTTGTACTTGGCTTGCTTGTTCTTGTGGCTGAAGTAGAGCATAAGAGCCACGATGAGAATGGGGAGCCCGAAAATCATGATGATGCCCAATACGGGAATTATCAGAGCGGCTTTTGTCATATCTTCCATCTGATTGAACATCTGATTGAAAAGGAATTCGCCTCCTTTACTCAATTGTTTTTCCTCAGTCCAATAGTCATCTGGATCGTCTATGGTGCTTACGACCGTTGTCCCATTGAGTGTATCCGAATCGGCACTTTGTGGAATTTGTCCGAAGCTTTGCATGCTGAAGCTTGTCAGGAATGCAAATAAAAGAATCAATTGTTTCATGTGCTTTTTATGTTTTTGTTCAGTTATTATTATGCATTAGACGGATGCAATGAAGCATCCGGTTGCAAATAGACGAAATATTTTTTAGATTTTCTCGTTTTTCTCTGTATTTTTGCCCTTCGAAACAGCGTATCATGAATTTACCACAAGCATTCGTAGAAAGAACCCGTCGGCTCCTTGGCGAGGAATACTCCTTGTTTGAAGCCTCTTTGCAACAGGAGACACCCGTCAGCATCCGTCCCAATCGGGGAAAATATCTCCAACCGATAGATGGAGAACCCATACCTTGGGCATCTTCAGGCGTCTATTTGAAGACGCGTCCCACCTTTACGTTCGACCCGCTCTTTCATGCCGGTTGCTATTATGTGCAGGAAGCCTCGTCGATGTTCGTCGAACGCGTGTTGAGCCATTATGTGAAGGACCCCGTAACGATGCTTGATCTCTGTGCCGCTCCCGGCGGAAAGTCCACCTTATGTCGGAGTGCGCTCCCCGAAGGAAGCCTGTTGGTGGCCAACGAGGTGATGCGCAACCGTTCGCAAATCCTGGCCGAGAACCTCATCAAGTGGGGACATCCCGATGTGATAGTCACCAATAACGACCCAGCCGATTTTACTTCTTTGACCAATCTCTTCGATGTTGTCCTGACCGATGTGCCTTGCTCGGGCGAAGGAATGTTCCGTAAGGACGAAGTGGCCGTCGAGGAATGGAGCGTCGACAATGTGGATGTCTGTTGGCAACGCCAACGCCGCATCTTGAAAGACATTTGGCCGGCATTGAAGCCTGGCGGCATCCTTATATATAGTACTTGTACCTTCAATCGCGAAGAAGATGAGGACAACGTGGCATGGATAGCCAAGGAGCTCGGCGCTGAGATACTCCCCGTGCCGGTTGAAGCCGATTGGGGCATCACGGGTAATCTCGTTGGGGAGGATTTCCCCGTCTATCGTTTCCTGCCCCATCACACGAAGGGGGAAGGATTCTTCCTGGCGGTTTTGAGAAAACGTCACTTTACGGACGACAAAGCGTCACTTTACGAGGTGGAAAGCGTTGCTTTACGAACGCCGTCCCGTAAGGCGAAGAAAGGTAAGGACCATAAAGGCAAGCAGGCACCGTTGCCTGTCCCCAAAGAAGCGAAGTCCTGGTTGGAAAGCGCCGATGATTTCGTGCTTGAAATGAAAGATGCTACCCTTATGGCCTTTCCCAAGGCGCATGCCGAGACCTGTGCCTTGTTGCAAACATGCTTGAAGGTCATTCATGCCGGCATCACATTGGGTGAGCTGAAGGGCAAGGACCTCATTCCCCATCATTCATTGGCGATGAGCATGTCCAAGGCGGATAAGGCTTTCCCGACCATTGAATTGACTTATCAACAAGCCATCGCTTACTTGCGCAAGGAAGGTTTGGTGTTGGATGCTTCCGCTCCTCGCGGATATGTTCTGGTGACTTATCGGGAGATTCCTTTGGGCTTCGTAAAGAATATCGGCAATCGGGCGAACAACCTCTATCCGCAAGAGTGGCGCATTCGTAGCGGTTACATGCCGGAAGAAGTGGTGTGCGTTGGGTAAAACCGTCCTGCTTGTTAGAAATTCTGCCGGAAAGAACATCCGTTCTTCCAATCCGAGCAGCCATAAGCCGTTTTCCCTTTGATGATGATTCCTTTGCCACAGATGGGGCAAGCTTTGCCAAGCATTGAATCATCCACCTTGAGAGGAGCTTGAGGCTTCTCATCCTTGGGCTTACGAGGAGCGGATGTGCGCTTTTTTCTCACTTCCTTGGCCTTGTTTTCTTTAGGTGCCTCTTCCATCACCGTGATTCTTCGGTTGGTGTTGTCGCTTAGCACACTATGGACAATGTCATTTACCATTTGTTTCAGTTCATCCAGGAAGGTGGCTGCGTCATAGCTCCTTTTTTCTATTTCGCGGAGTTTCTTTTCCCAAATGCCTGTAAGTTCGGCCGACTTCAGTAATTCTTCATGAATCAATCCGATCAGTTCGACGCCCGTAGGGGTGGCTATCAAGTTCTTGCGCTCTTTTCTTATATAATGTCGCTTATGTAAGGTCTCGATGATGGCGGCACGTGTTGACGGACGGCCTATTCCGTTTTCCTTCAATGCGTCGCGCAACTCGTCGTTGTCCACAAGTTTGCCGGCTGTTTCCATGGCACGCAATAAGGTTGCTTCGGTGTACGGGCGGGGAGGTTGCGTCCACTTTTCGTCCAATTTCGGTTCATGGGGTCCGCTTTCACCTTTCTTAAAGGTGGGTAGACTTCGCTCTTCTTCTCCCTCGTGGGTGTCGTTGTCCGCATCCGCAATGCCGTCGGGCAGATTGGTTTGTGGCTTGTTGAATAGGACTTTCCAACCGGAGTCAAGGATTCTTCTGCCGGTTGTCTTGAACTCAATGCCGTCTGCTTCGCCAATGACTGTAGTCGTTGAGAACTTGCAGTCAGGATAGAAAACAGCAATGAAGCGACGGGCTACGAGGTCAAACACACGCTTCTCCATATCCGTCAGGTTGATGGGATTCTGTCCCGTGGGTATAATGGCGTGGTGGTCGGTCACTTTGCTGTTGTCGAAGACCTTTTTCGATTTGTTCAGTTTCTTTCCGGCCAGCGGAGCTGTGAATGCTTCATAAGGCTTCAGTCCCGCCAGGATGCCAGGACACTTCGGGTAAATGTCATCACTCAGGAAAGTTGTGTCTACGCGTGGATAAGTGGTTATCTTCTTTTCATAAAGAGATTGGATGAGGCGTAGGGTCTCATCGGCCGAATAACCGAATTTCTTGTTGCATTCCACTTGTAGGGATGTCAAGTCAAACAAACGGAGTGGAGCTTCCTTCCCTTCCTTTTGGGTGATGGAGGTTACGGTAAACGGTACTTGGCTGATTCGATCGAGCAAAGCATTCCCCTGAGTTTCATTGGCAATCGGCTCGATGCCTGGATTGTTCTCTTCCGCTTTGCGGATGGCCTCTGCTACATCGAAGTCCTGCTTGGCTTTTTCTGCCTTTTCCTTCTGTTTTTCAATGTCAGCCATCAGGTCTTCTTCACTTCTTTTAAGGATGGCATTGAAAGTCGTTTCCCGATAGACCGTGGAAAGTACCCAATATTGTTTTGGTTCGAAATGTTCAATTTCGTGCTGGCGGTTGACTATCAAGGCGAGTGTAGGGGTTTGTACACGACCAATAGAAAGCACCTGCCGGTTTTGTCCATATTTTAAGGTATAGAGCCGGGTGGCATTCATGCCCAACAACCAGTCACCGATGGCTCTGCTCAGTCCGGCTTTGTACAAAGAATCGTATTCAGATTGTTCCTTCAGTTTGCTGAATGCTTCACGGATGGCTTCTTCGGTCAATGAAGAGACCCACAGACGCTTGATGGGGCAATGGGCACCAGCCTTTTGCATCACCCAACGTTGGATGAGTTCCCCTTCTTGTCCGGCATCTCCGCAGTTGATGATTTCATCGGCAGCCTGCATCAATTTCTCAATAATCTTGAATTGCTTTTCGATGCCTTGGTCGTTTTCAATGAGCTTGATGCCGAAACGGGGAGGAATCATGGGAAGGCAGGACAGACTCCATGCTTTCCATGAAGGAGTATAGTCGTGTGGCTCCTTCAGAGTGCAGAGATGTCCGAATGTCCATGTCACTTGGTATCCGTTCCCCTCCATGTATCCATCGTGAGAATGGTTGGCTCCCAATATGTGTGCTATTTCTCGGGCGACAGATGGTTTTTCGGCGATGCAGACAATCATTTGATTCTATTTCTAAGATTTGTCGACAAAGATAGGATTTTATTTACTAAAAGAATGTTTTATAACAGATAAAAGTATTAACTTTGCACCGTTTTTTGAGAAAAATCGTTTAAAATTAATATATCATGTTTAAAATTTTCCCCGGTTTCCATTTGGTAGAAGAATACCAAAGAAAAAGAAAAGAAAGACGTTTGGCCGATGACCAGACGCTTTCAAAGACAATTAAAATTTTGGTAGCTGTAGGCGTTTCATTGCTTTTGTGGTTGCTTCCTACAGAAACCTTCGGCATCGAAGGCTTGACTTATGTTGAACAACGCGTCATAGCTGTGTTTGCATTCGCTACTTTGATGTGGATTTTCGAAGCCGTTCCTGCATGGGTTACTTCGGTTATTGTGATGGTTGTACTGCTTTTCACTGCTTCAGACAGCGCCTTGTGGCTTTTCCGTGAAGGATATGAAGCTGAACAGTTGGGCACACTCATCAAGTACAAATCTATCGTTTATTGCTTCGCCGACCCGATTATCATGTTGTTCTTGGGTGGTTTTATCTTGGCGATCGCTGCTACCAAGACAGGTATGGACTCGGCTTTGGCTAAGGTGATGCTGAAGCCTTTCGGTACACAGTCACGTTTCGTCTTGCTCGGCTTCGTATTGGTAACCGGTATTTTCTCTATGTTTTTGAGTAACACCGCTACAGCTGCGATGATGCTTACCTTCTTGGCACCGGTGCTGAAGGCACTCCCGGCTGATGGTAAGGGTAAGATTGCTTTGGCAATGGCTATTCCTATCGGTGCTAACGTGGGTGGTTTGGGTACTCCTATCGGTACTCCTCCGAATGCTATCGCCTTGAAGTATTTGAACGATCCTGAAGGTTTGAACCTCAACCTTGGTTTCGGTGAATGGATGATGTTCATGTTGCCGTTTACACTCATTGTCTTGGTGATTGGCTGGTTATTATTGTTGAAGTTGTTCCCATTCAAGCAAAAGACTATCAACTTGGTCATTGAAGGTGAAGCCAAAAAAGACTGGCGTTCTATCATCGTATATATTACATTTGCCGTAACCGTATTGTTGTGGGTAACAGATAAGGTAACTGGTGTGAACTCTAACGTGGTAGCTTTGCTTCCGGTAGCTGTATTTGCCGGTATCGGTGTGATTACCCGTCGCGATTTGGAAGAAATCAACTGGGCCGTTCTTTGGATGGTTGCCGGTGGTTTTGCCCTCGGTGTGGCTTTGAACGAAACCGGTTTGGCTGCTAACTTGATTAACGCTATTCCATTCAACACATGGCCGGTATTGGCTGTATTGATTGGTTCGGGTGTTATCTGCTATACATTGTCCAACTTTATCTCAAACACTGCTACTGCTGCTTTGTTGGTTCCTATCTTGGCCGTTGTGGGTAAGAGTATGACAGCTGAATTGGCTCCGTTGGGTGGTGTGGCTTGTCTGTTGATCGGTATTGCTATCGCTGCTTCCATGGCGATGTGCTTGCCTATCTCTACTCCTCCGAATGCATTGGCTCATGGTACAGGTATGATCGAGCAGAAGT
>JAFVTL010000145.1 GCA_017503235.1 Bacteroidaceae bacterium
CTAGACTTAATAACAGTCTTACCTTTATATGACAATTCATACATAGGTGCTCCCTTACCGTCAAGGGAGAAATTCATTTCCAGATTGCCATCTGGTGAGGTGAGTTTCTGTGCATTAACAATGAGAGCACAAAACAGCATGGCAACGACTGAAAGATTCTTTCTAATATTCATAGTCTTTTCTAAATTTATTGTTAACAAGGTTTCATCCGTTCGGATAATGCGAATATAGGCTTTGTTCGCTTTCATTCTACATTGTCCAATGAAAATATAAACGGAATGAAACTTTGTCTGTTGTGATTCGTTTGATAATCAGTTTGTTGTTGCTTTATGTGATTCTGAAAAATATAAATACTTTTAGAATTCCAAAACATACATCTGACGATTACTTAAAGTCAAATCCTTACCCAATGTTATTACCTTTCCGGTAAGTACATCCTTGGCCTGTGACTTAGGTAAACTTTCTGCATAAGGAGCTAAAGCAATGGTTTGTACGCGGTCGTTACCATTCATAATAACCACAACTGATTTATCATTGTACTTACGTTCGTATACATATACACCTTGGTTGATGGAGTAATGCTTCAGGCTTCCTTTACCAATCACATCGTTGCCTTTGCGCCAATTCAACATTTTCTTTGTGAATTCAAAGGCTTCTTGTTCTTTAGCGGTTCGTCCTGTAGCCTCGAAACAATTACGTGCATCACCAGCCCATCCACCAGGGAAGTCTTTGCGAAGCATACCATCGCCTTCACCTTTATCACCAGTCATCAGGATTTCTGTACCATAGTATAGCTGAGGAATACCACGGGTAGTCAGCAAGAAAGTAATGGCCTGCTTGTAACGAGTGAGGTTTTGTGCCTTTTCATCGTTGGTACTATAGCGTGAGGTGTCGTGATTGTCGAGAAAAGTCAACAAACTCATAGGGTCGGCATATACCAAATCTTGGGTCAGATAGTCATACAATCTATACAAGCCGCCAGCCCAATCGGTAGTTTCTTCATCAAATGCCTTGTTCATGTGTTCCATCAACGGGAAGTCCATGACGGTACGCAAATTGGAATTGCGAGGTGCTGCCAACTTGCTGTCTTTCTGCCAGAATGATACCAATACGTTGCTGTTCAACCAGGTTTCGCCTACAATGTTGAAGTCTGGATATTCATCGTTTACAGCTTTACACCAACGAGCCATGAAATCAAAGTCGGCATAGGGATGAGTATCCTGACGGATGCCATTGATGCCTGCAAACTCAATCCACCAAATACTGCTTTGAATCAAGAATTGAGCTACATGTCGGTTGCGTTGGTTTAAGTCGGGCATTACTTCGGTAAACCAACCATCAACAGCTATTTTATGTTCGTATTCAGAAGCATGAACATCCTGCACACTGGCTGTTTTGTAAGACGTTGGTACAAAATTTGATTTGAAGTTGAACCAATCCTTGGATGGCTTGTCGCTGAAAATGAAGTTCTTTGCACCACAATGGTTGAATATCATATCCATCACTACCTTCATTCCCTTTTTTTGTGCCTTTTCAACTAACTGACGGAATTCTTCGTTGGTACCGTAACGACGGTCTACCTGATAATAGTCAGTTATGGCATAACCATGATATGAACTTTCGGGCATATCGTTTTCTTGTGTCGGATTCAACCAAATGGCTGTTACGCCCAATTCGTTCAGGTAATCCAAATGGTTTTCTATACCCTTCAAGTCGCCACCATGTCGTCCATATTGTTCATTGCGATTTACTTTGTTTTCCAGCATACCGGGCACTACATCGTTATCCGGATTGCCATTGGCAAAGCGATCGGGCATTATCAAATATAGTACGTCGCTGGCATCAAAACCTTTTACATTGGCGGCATTAACCCGACGTTCCTTCAGTTCATAAGGAATCACGGTTTCTTTTTTCCCTTTCTTCAGGGTAATATTGAAGGTTTGTGGAGCTGCTTCCGACAAATCTACATATAATATAAGGTAATTGGGATTTTCTTGTTTCACCACTTCGCGAAGTTCCACATCGGCCGATGAAATGGTAACATCGTGCGATGCAATGTTATCCCCATACAACAGGATCTGTAGTTCGGGATTGTTCATGCCTGCCCACCAGAAGGTAGGTGCTACTTTCTTGACAACAGCGGCTTTGGAACCAATCAAGCCAAAGAATGCAAATAATGCCATAAAGACTAATACTCTTTTCATGATATCTATAGGTTTATACATAATTATACTATCCATCATCGCAAATTTAGGTGGTATACAGACAATCTTCTTTCTTTAGAATGAAAATATAAACGTTTTTTTTATTTAATTGTTTGCTTGATAGGTAATTGAACGAAATGTTATGTGATAAAAATATAAGTCTTCATGAAAATAATATTCCTTTTTTTCGTCGATTTATTTATCTTTTCTATATTTGCAACAAACTAAATAACTGAACAATGAAACCTATATTATTGACCTTATTTTCTATTTGGATGGTGGGGAAAGTATTTACATACACTT
>JAFVTL010000010.1 GCA_017503235.1 Bacteroidaceae bacterium
TAGTCGTCTTCACGAGCCAGGCTGAAGTAGCGTGGGCTGGTCCAGCTTTCAGAAGTGGAACGCCATTCACCCAATGATACAGCCAATTTGGTTTCCCAACCTTCGATCGGTTCTACGGTCAAGTTACCGTTCAACTGAGAATAGTTGATGCGGGTGTTACCATAGTATTCGTTCTGAACTTCTACCGGGTTGTAGTATTGCAACTTGTTGAAGTCTTCATAGTAAGAACCGTCTTCGTTGTAGATAGGTTCAGACGGGTTGTGGATAACAGCCTGACGATAAGCAGTGGCACTGTTGGTGATAGAGTGCTTCTGACGGGTTACCAACGCATTGAAGTTGAACTTCAAGATGTCGTCCCACATGTATTGGGTATAGTCCAACTGAGCCTTCAAGTTTTCATTGTCGCTCTTACGCATGATACCTTCTTCCTTGTTGTAAGCCAAGTTGGCAGAATAAGTGGCATTCTTGGTACCGCCGCTTACCTGGAAGGAGTGGTTGTGCTTGAAACCGGCCTTGCGGCTGATAGCGTCCAACCAGTCTGTATCATAACCCATGTATTTCTGCTGAGTCAAACCGTAGATAACATCGTGTGTATCCATGAAGTCGGCCTTCTTGCTCCACTGTGAGAAAGAGAAGTAGTTGGAGTAGGAAGCAACGGCATCAGAATCACGCTTACCGGTCTTGGTGGTAATCAAGATAACACCATTGGCACCACGAGTACCGTAGATGGCAGCTGCAGAGGCGTCCTTCAAAACGTCGATAGAAGCGATGTTTTCAGGAGCAACGGTATTCAAAGAACCTTCTACACCGTCTACCAATACCAACGGAGAAACGTTACCCACCAAAGTTGTCACACCACGAAGCATGATAGTTGAGGTAGCTGTCGGGTCACCGGAAGTGTTGGTTACAGAAAGACCTGCAATCTTACCCTTTACCAATTCAGCGGCGTCACCAATCTTACCTGCTGCAAAGTCTTCAGCCTTTACAGATGATACGGCACTGGTCACATCACCCTTCTTCTGGGTACCGTAACCGATAACAACCACTTCGTCCATCATTTCTGTATCTTCTACCAAAACAATGTCGATTTTCTTTTGGCTACCTACAGTAACTTCCTGAGTCTTGTAGCCGATGTAAGAGAACACCAATACGGAGTTGCCGCCGCTGACAGTCAACGTATAGTTACCGTCGAAGTCGGTGATGACACCGTTAGTAGTTCCTTTTTCCAAAACGTTGGCACCGATTACCGGTTCGCCAGTCTTGTCTGTAATCACACCACTGACTGTAACGCTCTGCTGTACAGCCTGGGTTCCCATGTTTTCTGTAGTTCCCTCAGCTGCATACAAAGGCATGAGATTCATACCGGCAGCAAGGAAAAGACAGAATGCGCCCTTCAATAGGGCTTGAAAACTGCTTTTTTTCATACTACATTATTTAGTTTAATTTAAAAAGGTTTGTTATGTTCTAATTTTATATTTTAATAGTAATTAGAGGAGTTAAAGGAGTTATCACTCCGCTTCGCTCCGTTAGGAGTTAAAGCCAATACTTTTTGTGGATGTTTACATCAGTCGAAGCTATCGGCTTTAACTCCTTTAACTACTTTAACTACTTTATCTCCTTTTATCTCCCTTTATCTCCTTAAAAAACTCATTTCACTCTCCACTCAATGACACCACCCGAAACTCCTTGCTGCAACTGGGCGGCAATCTTCAGACCGGTAGTCTTCACAGGCTTGAAGTCGACACTGTTGTAGCAGTCCTTCTTCACGCCATAGTCGTTCAAGGCTTCCACTTCTTTCCAAGTGTTTCCTACCTTATAATAGAGCTTCCAGCTGGCTGGCACACGGAAGTCACCGTCGTAATGGTCAAAGTCGAGCCAATATACTTGCACGTTCGAAACAGTGTAGGGCTGGTCGAACTCGTAAGCCAAAGCTTCCAGAGTGCCTGTCTTGCGCCACCAGTATTGGTACGGAGTGGAGATGTCCGACGAGCGCTTCGGTTCCATCTGGTCGTTGGTTCCCCAAGTTTCTTCCAATGTAGAAGCCGATTCGGGCGCATCGTTCTGGATAGGTGCCTGGTTGACGAAAGCCTTGGCCTTGCTGGCGATGGTCGGTTCCGGAGTCGGGAGGGCAGTTTCCTGATTGGCGGCTACCCATACCACCATGTGGTCGCGTCCGCGGTTGTTCCAGGTAGAATAAGGGATGGCCTTGAAAGGTACGTCCTTCACATTGCCGTCAAGGTCCACTTCCTTGGCTGTACCGGTCAATACCACTACACCGTTCAGCAATTCAGCGTCGAAAGCTGCATCCATCTGCGTATCGGCAGGGATGAACTTGTTGAACACCTTACCGTCGGCCTGATCCTGACCTTCCAGACAGTACACAATCGGGCCGCGTTCGATGGCCAACTTGCCACGGTTCACTTCCACCTCGCCGTGTGACTGGATGCGGCGTACTTCCATCGGGAGGTCGAGTTCAATCACGTCACCGGCCTTCCAAGTGCGTGCGATGGTAGCATAACCGTCACCTTCGGCAGGAGTGACGGAAGAACCGTTCACCTTCAAGGTGTAGTTTCCTACCTTATTTATATAGGTATAGAGGTCGTTGTTGGCCGGAGCATCCTTCACCCAGCTCGGGATGCGGAGGCGTACGGCAAACTGGCCTTCTGTTTCAGGAGTCACCTGGATGGCTACCTTACCCTGCCAAGGATATTCGGTAGTCTGGGCAATCTTCACCTTACCCAAAGCGGTTTCCATTTCGGCTTCGCCCTGTACGTAAAGGTTCACATAGACATCGGTGCCTTGTGTTGCATAGATATAATTAGGTACAGAAGCCACAAAACGGGTCACGTTACCGGGGCAGCAGGCGCATCCGAACCATTCGGCACGGTCGTGTTCGCCCAACGACTGCAACGGATTGTCGTAGAAGAAGCGGTCGCCGCTAAGCGATACACCCGACATCACACCGTTGTAGAGGGCACGTTCCACAATGTCGTAATACTTGGCTTCGCCGGTAGCGAGGAACATACGGTGGTTCCAGTACACATTGGAGATGGAAGCACAAGTTTCGCAATAACCGGTGTGGTTGCTGAGTTCGTAGTTGGGGCCGAAGCCTTCACCCTGGGGACGTGAACCGATACCACCGGTGATGTAAAGCTTCTTGCTCGACATGTTTTCCCACACACGCTGGATGGCGTTGAAGTAAGCGGTGTCGTTGGTCAAGGCAGCTACATCGGCTACACCCGAATAGAGATATCCTGCGCGTACGGCATGACCCACGATTTCTTCCTGTTCCAGAATAGGCATGTGGTCCTGACTGTATTCACTGGGCTTGCGTCCGTTGCTGAAACGTCCGGTTTCTTCGACGAAGTAACGGGCTTCGTCCAAGTACTTCTGGTCGCCGGTCACCTTGTAAAGCTTGGCCAATGCCATTTCAATGATGGGGTGGCCCGACGGATAATGAATCTGGTCATCACCCAAACCGAAAGTCTTGCATACCAGGTCGGCATTCTTGATGGCTACATCCAACAAAGAACGCTTGCCGGTAGCACGATAGTGAGCCACGGCAGCTTCATACAGGTGTCCGCTGTTATACAGCTCGTGGCTGTTCATCTTTTCCCAGCGGCTGCGTCCCCACCAGCCCGAAAGGCGGTAGCACTTGTTGGTTACACAAGTGGTCAGATAGCCGTCAGGTTCCTGGGCGGCAGCAATGATGCTGATGACGCTGTCCAGATAATGGTCCAGCTTTTCGTCGTATTGTACGGCGAGGGAATACGAAGCGCCTTCGATAATCTTGTACGGGTCGGTATCATCAAAGGAGAAGTCTCCCTTGTGTTCGCCCTTCATCAGCCCGCCGGCGATGGCAAAATTGTCGAAGCGACCGTTGATTTCACACTGATGAAATGCCGACGGGATGGATACCGTGCGGTTGATTTCAATACGAGGTGACCAGAAAGGGTCATTGAATTGTACCTGTGTGAAGGGTACTTCCTGGATAGGAGCGTCCGGCTGCTGATAAGTCGGAGCGGAGCATGATGCAGCCCCCAAAAGGACGAGGCTGCTCACGAGTTGTGTGATTTTTAACTTCATTAAGTTTGGTTTTTTTAGCTAACAAAAACGGTTGGAGTCTTATTCCGCTGCAAAATTACGGAGGATAGACGGGACAAAGCGAAAGAATCGTCCAATAGGATGCAAAAATAGTCTACAAATTGTTAAATAGTGGCTACAGCATGTTCTAAAGCTCTTTTAATTTTGTAAAAAATTAGGAACGCTGATGACGCAGATAGAACGGATCACCACAGTTTGTTCTCACCACCGGGTTTATTTCACCACAGAGTACACGGAGTAACACTGAGCTTTTTCACCACAGATTACACAGATGGACACAGATTTTTAGTTTTATGAAGTAGAACAAAAACTGTCCCTCTGCAAGGGGGACGAGCGTAGCGGAGGGGGTATAAAAACTATTCATCCGCAGATTACACTTCCGTAGGGACGCACCATGGCGCGTCCGAATGGGAGATAATGGGAGATAATGGGAGATAATGGGAGATAAAAGCCAATACATTTAGTGGATGTATTCATCAACAAAACTATTGGCCTTTATCTCCACAAGGAGCGGAGCGACTATCTCCCTTTTATCTCCCGTTATCTCCACTAAGAAAAACTATTGGCTTTAACTCCTTTAACTACTAACGAAGCGAAGCGAAGTGATAACTCCTTTGACTACTCAAAAAAACTACTTCACCTTGCTCAGACGAACCATGAGCACCCCATGAGGCGGAATCTCAGCCACCAAGTTCGACTTGGTAGTACCGAGGTCCTTGTGCTGCCACAAGTCGCGAACCTTGTATTCGAAACGGCGGATGCTGACATCGGTCGCAAAATAGATGGTCTGCTTTCTCCAGTCATAATCCAGCTTCCAAGGAAACTCCGTACGGTTCATGAAGCATACCGCCAACTCACCGTTTGCCAAAGGCTTCGCCCAGATTTCCTTCTCGCCCATATCCATGAAGCGGCGTGCCTGTTCACCCTTGGGGTCCTGATTGACGGCAATCACTTCCTTGTTGGTCAGGATTTCAATGGTTTCCTTGTCCATCTTGCTCAGGTCGTTGCCGGTCATCAACGGAGCCGCCAACATACACCACATACTGAAGTGGGTGACGTATTCATCGTAGGTCATGCCGCCGTTACCTACTTCCAACATTTCGGCATCGTTCCAGTGTCCCGGACCGGCATACGGATAGAGGTCCGCCATCTTGTCGATGATGTCGAGCACACCTACACCGCCCCAGTCAAACGTACATTGGTAGCAGTCGCGGATGTCGGGAGTCACACGCCACAGGTGGCCGATGCCTTTGCCCCACTTCCAAGGTTCGTTTTCTCCCCATTCGCAGATGCTGAACACGATGGGACGTCCGCAAGCCTTCAGCGCATCGCTCATGGTGCGGTAAGCCGCTTCAGCCTTCTGTCCTTCGTTCGAGCACCAGTCATATTTCAGATAGTCCACACCCCACTTGGCATAGGTCCGTGCATCCTGGAACTGATAGCCGCGGCTGCCCGGTCGGCCTTGGCAGGTTTCTGAACCGGCACAGGAATAAAGGCCGAACTTCAATCCTTTGGAGTGGACATAATCGACTACCGCCTTCATCCCGTTCGGGAAACGTTCAGGGTCGACCACGATATTGCCTTCCTCGTCGCGGCCCACCTGCCAGCAGTCGTCTACTACAATGTATTCATAGCCGGCATCCTTCATGCCCGAGCTCACCATGGCATCCGCCATTTCTTTCAACAATTTCTCGCTGACGTTGCAACCGAACTTGTTCCAGCTGTTCCAACCCATAGGAGGGGTTTGTGCCAATGAAAGGAATACCGAATCGGATACGGCTTTCTTCTCGCCGAAGTACATTTGTGCGTTGGCTGTCCATGCAAAAGCCAATGCAATGAGTGTGAAAAGTGTCTTTTTCATGTTTTCGTATGTATTTAAGATTGTCTCAGTAAATATAGGTATAATTCTGCATTTGACAAATTATTTCTACGTTTTTAGACAAGGAGTTTTTTTAAGGAGTTAAAGAAGTTAAAGAAGTTAGAGGAGTTAGAGGAGTTAAAGCCAATAGTTTTGTAAGTAGGAATCTGCGTCAAAATATACTTTTCATCCGCAGATGCCGCTGATAACACAGATTTTTCATCTTTATGATACCGAAAGGTTATAATTTATCTGCGCAATCCGCGTAATCTGCGGATGAAAAGTTTTCTATACCCCCTCCGCTACGCTCGTCCCCCTTGCATGGGGACAGTTTTGACTTTAAACTCCTCCCATATCAGGGGAGGTGTCCGAAGGACGGAGGGGTGTAAACAAAACTATTCAAAAAAACTGTCCCTCTGTAAGGGGGACGAGCGAAATGAAACGAAGTGGAATGAAGCGGAATGAAGCGGAGGGGGTATAAAACGCAACTTAACCCAAGATTTCCTTCGTCACCTCACGTATACGTTCTATAACTGCATCTTGATGAACAAAAACATCCTTGTTTTCAAAGCGTAGAGTACGGATACCATGTGTATGCTGTAGCCATTCTTCACGCCTACAATCATACTGACTACCATGTAAAGTGTCATGTGGAGCCCCATCTAACTCTATACACAGACGCAACTGCGGACAATAGAAATCCAAGATGTAAGGTCCTACCCCGAACTGACGACGCCATCTAATACCATCCAATTGCTTTCCTTTGAGAAGAAGCCATAGAACAGCCTCTGCAGCAGTACCCTCATTGCGAAGTTCTCTGCGCAACGGTGCCTGGTCTTTCGTATTGAATGGATATTTGTTTTTGTCGTAAGGCATGTGGCAAATATACGATAAGAATAGCTTCGAAACAAATAATTAGTTATTTTATAATGGGTGTTATACCCCCTCCGCACTCCGTGCTCGTCCCCCTTGCATGGGGACAGTTATTGATTTTAAAACTCCTCCCATATCAGGGGAGGTGTCCGAAGGACAGAGGGGTGTAAAGTTTTATGTTTCTATACCCCCTCCGCTGCGCTCGTCCCCCTTGCAGAGGGACAGTTTTGTTCTACTTCATAAAAATAAAAATCTGTGTCCATCTGTGTAATCTGTGGTGAAAAAGGAACAGACCACGGGAATACGCTACTGGGGTAAAAAAAAGGGTCCGACCAGCATATTAACATCTTGGTCGGAGCATATTAATCTCCTCCGACCAGCATCGTACTTTCCTCCGAGCAGGAGAAGCCGCTCCTGGTGACCAGCAGCGTATTCTCCTGGTGACCAAGAACGGCCGTTCCTGGTCATAGTTGTTTCTAACGAACCACGGATGAAACGACAACACGTCTTCGCTTCGCTCTGAATGACAGTATGTGTTTACTTGTATATCATTGTCTAAATTTAATGGATACATACTCTAAATACCGTGTTAATCCGTGTAATCCGTGCCTAAAACACATTATGAGCGAAGTGAAAAATCTCGGTAACACCCACTTTGTGCTTCCGAGATCCTTCACTACACTTCGTTCCGTTCTGGATGACAAATAGTGTCAACTGCTATATTATTACCTAAATTTATCCGTGCAATCCGTGTAATCTGCGGATGAAAAGTTTTCTATACCCCCTCCGCTGCGCTCGTCCCCCTTACAGAGGGACAGTAAAAAAAACGGCGGGCATACCGTTGGGTATGCCCGCCTTATGTGATTTCTTTCATTGGAATGGGATGTTTCACCCATTCCGTAGTAGTAGATTATTCTTCCAAGTTAACTTGGTTGGAACTTCGGATTAGTAACCCGGATTCTGCTTAAGATTTGGGTTAGTTTGTAACTCATCCAATGGAATTGGGAAGATAGTTACATGGTCACCTACCGGCTCATGATTGAACCAATTCTTAGTAGTGAATGTACCGAAACGGATCATCTGAGAACGACGTTGTGCTTCGCAAGCAAATTCAAAGCCCCATTCATCATAGAGACCGCCCAAGTAAACCGGAGTCTGGTCACCAAGCTTGTCAATGTTGTTGTCCCAGTCCAAAGTACCGTATTGGATACGAGTGTCAGCCTTCAAGTCAGCAGCAGTCACTGTTGCCTGAGCAGCATCGTCGAATACACGGGCACGGATTTGAGAAACCAAAGCAGCAGCTTCATCTTCGTTCTTACCTTGGCGCATCAAAGCTTCAGCCTTTGACAACAAGATTTCAGCATAACGGAAGAACGCAAAGTCATTGCTCCATCCACCAGTCGTTTCAATATCATAAACAAACTTACCTACACGGTAACCCCAGTTAATATGAGTATTGTTTTCACCATCACGCATACAAGTCAAAGAAGGCAAGTAGTTAATAGCTTCCCAAACCAATACTGAAGGATCGTCGTGTTTGTAACGCTTACCCATAATCCAAGTTTTTTCCAAACGCTTGTCGCCTTCTTCATAAGCATTGATGAACTGAGGATTAGCACAAGAACCACCCCAGAAGTAGTCATTGTAGTTACCGAAGTGATCACGTGCATTCGGTGGATACCACTTATGTTGTTGATGGAAACCTCCGTACAATCTATCGTAAGGAACCGCAAAAATAACTTCCTTATTATTGCTGTAATCCATTTCCGGTGTAAAGTTATCAGAGAAATCCTTTGCCAATTCGAAGATACCAGAATTGATGATCTGGTCAGCAGTTTCCACTACCTTAGCCCATTGTGCAGTACCAGTATAAACTTCTGCATTTAAATAAATACGAGTCAAAAGAGCCAAAGCAGCCCACTTGTTCATACGACCATAAGTAGTACCATCATTAGCATCGCTCAAGCCAGGCAAAGCTTCTGTCAATTCTTTTACTACAAAGTCATAAACTTCCTGACGTGTTGACTGCTTAGGAACTTCGTCAGACCATGTTGTAACGATGGGCACATTACCGAAGTTATCCAACAACATATAGTACCACAAAGCACGGATGGCACGAAGTTCAGCAATCATCGGTTCCTTCAAGTCGCCTACTGGCAATTCATCGTTATCCAACTGAGACTTCACACGGTTAGCTGTGTTGATACCAGAGAAACAATACCAGTGTGTATTACCCGGTTGACCAGACTGATCATGCCATTGATGCTGGTGCATAGCACGATACACACCACCATCTTCCCAACCATTCGGACGGGCTGGAGTAATGATAATATCACCTGATTCTTCTTGCAAGTCAAAGTATCCGTACCAGTCATAGATAAAACGGAGCGGAGTGTATGCCTTAGCCATCAAGGCAGCAGCATCCTGTTCGGTCGGAATAAATGTTTCCTCAGTAATTTCTGAGTATGGCTCTTCATCAAGGTTGAAACAACCTGTAAGTGTCATAGTGGAACATGCCAGGAGGGCAAGAATTCCGTATTTCATTTTTTTCATATTTCTCAATTCTATTTTTAAAGTTTCGTAAACTCAACTTATGGTAGTTAAAGGAGTTAAAGGGAGTTAGTCGCTTCGCTCCTTGGGGAGTTAAAGGCCAAATGCTTTACATATAATGAACCATTGGCATTTATCTCCCTTTATCTCCATCTATCTACCTTTATCTCCATAATATGCTGATTGGTTAGAATGTTACGTTAACACCGAATGTGAATGAACGGTTAGTCGGATACTTGTCGCGGCTGTCAGTACCAGCATCCAGACCTGTCATGCGAACTTCTGGATCAAGACCCTTGTAACCAGTGATGGTTGCGAGGTTCAAGCAAGAAGCATAGAGACGCAAGTTCTTCACGTACTTCCAAGTCTTGGTATTGAAAGTATAACCCAAAGTTACGTTGTCAATCTTCCAATAGTCACCGTCTTCTACATATTCACTCAAATAACGTTGTGAGTCAGTAATAGTTACATCCTTGCCAGCACGCTTGAGACCATAACCGCCATCTACGATTTCGTAAGTAGGATGAGTGTCGAATGCGCTGTTCAGCAAGTTATACTGGATAGTCGGGTTTGCATAATACATTTCCTGGAAGTTCAAGATTTGGAAACCGAAGGCACCACGCATACCGATGCTCAAATCCCAGTTCTTGTAACGGAGGGTATTGTTGAAGTTGAGGTAGTGTGTCGGAACACCATTACCCAAAATCTGACGGTCAGCATCAGTAGCATTGCTTGCATAGTCGTAGAACTTCTTGCCGTTTTCGTCGAAACGTTCTACCAACCACTTTCCGTCTGTGCTCAAACCTACAGACTTCAAACCGAAGAAGTCACCGATAGGAGAACCTACCTTTACACGGTGAGTATACTGCTGGATAGGTTCACCAGTATGACCATCCATGAACCAGTCTGTAGACATAGAGAACTCATCGTTAGAGATAGACTTCAATTCATTCTTGTTAGTAGAATAAGAAATATTGGTATTCCATTCAAAGTCCTTAGTCTGTACCGGAACAGCGTTGATCAACACTTCAAGACCGATGTTGCGGATTTCAGCAACGTTGGCCATGATAGAACCGTATTGGTAAGGAGGAGATGGTACAGAATAGTCCCACAAACCGTCCTTAGTGTCGCGGAGGTAGAAGTCGATGGCACCACCGAGGCGACCGCCGAACATATCGAAGTCAACACCGACGTTGTATTCGTATTTCTTTTCCCAACGGAGGTTCGGGTTTTCATTACGAACCGGACCCAAAGCGTTAATCCACTGTCCGTTGTACAAGAAGTAACCGCTGTAGTCCAAAGAAGCCAAAGAGTTATATGGAGAACCGACGTTGATACCGGTGATACCGAAACCGGCACGTACCTTCAAGTTATCCAACCAAGTCAAGTCCTTCATGAATTCTTCGTTGTTCAAACGCCAACCGATAGAAGCACCCGGGAAAGTACCCCATTTGTTGTCAGCACCAAACTTAGAAGAACCTTCGCGACGTACAGAAACCATCAACAGGTAGCGGTCGTCGTAGTTCCAAGTTGCACGGGCAAAGAGACCAATCAATGTATTGTCTGTCTTATAAGAACCCATACCAGCTCTACCGTCCTTGATACCGTTACCGGCTTCAAGTGCATTGTATGTATAAGAGTCTGTCGGGAAATCCTTATTGTTTGCGTAGAAGTTTTCAGACATTTCGTCTTCGTAGTTGTAACCGATGATAGCACCTACAGTGTGCTTGCCGATTACCTTCTTCCAGTCAGCTGTCAATTCCACCAAGTTGTTGATATAGTTGCTGGTAGAACGGCTGGCATAACCATTTGCACCACTTTCTGTAGTACTTGGGTGGTTCTTAGTTTCGTAGTAACCGCTCAAAGAGCTTTGACCCTTGCGAGTGTACATGGCCTTCAAAGTCAAGTCTTCGTAAGGTCTGTAAGTCAAGCTACCGGTGAAACGGATGTTACGGTTCTGGTTTACACCGTCCACTTCGTTCAGCAATGAAACCGGGTTGTCGTAGAAATAAACCTGACGTTCTACGTAGCTACCGTCTTCGTTATAGATAGGCTGAGTCGGGTTCTGGATACAAGCGTAACGATATACGTTGGTATTGAAACCTACACCTGAAGTACGTTCGTTGGCAATCATAGACAAGTTGGCGGTCAACTTGTTGTCGAACATACGGTGAGTCACTTCGATACGGCCACGGAGGTTTTCGTTATCTGACTTCTTGAAAGTACCTTGACGGTTAGAGTAGCTCAAGTTAGCGATGAGGGCTGTAGTCTTGCTACCACCACGGAAAGTCAAGTTGTGAGTGTGGCTGACACCAGTACGGCTTACTTCGTCCAACCAGTCTACGTTGTCACCATAGTCAGCATCGTTGGCACCAGAGAATACCCAACCATCCTTCAATACTCTGCGGAGGTCATCAGCAGTCATGAAGTCAGGAGTCTTCACTTGGTTAGAGATAGATACGTAACCGTTGTATTCGATAGTAGCCGGCATTTCGCGCTGGGCGTTCTTGGTAGTGATGATGATCACACCGTTAGTACCACGAGTACCATAGATAGCGGTTGCAGAACCATCCTTCAATACGTCGATGGATTCAATTTCTTCCGGAGCTACTGTTGAGAAGCTGCCCGGAACACCGTCTACCAAAATCAACGGTGAAGTAGAACCCTTCAATGAAGAGTTACCACGGAGCATAACCGATGTAGAAGCAGTCGGGTCACCAGAAGCCAATGAAATCTGAAGACCGGCTACCTTACCCTGTACCAACTGACCGGCATCAAGAATAGCACCCTTGTTAAACTTTTCAGCCTTTACAGAAGCAACGGCACTGGTAACGTCAGCTTTCTTCTGAGTACCGTAACCGATAACTACTACTTCTTCCAAAGCTTCTGAATCTTCCTGAAGAGTCACGTCCAATTTACCGCCCTTGGCCTGTGATGCAGGAACTTCGATAGTCTTATAACCAATGTAGCTGATTACAAGTGTTGCATTTTTAGAAACGCTCAGTTCAAAGTTACCGTCGAAGTCAGTGATGACACCGTTGGTAGTACCTTTTTCCAAAACGTTCGCACCGATGATAGGTTCACCAGTAGCGTCTTTCACTGTACCGCGAATTGCAGTCTGTTGCTGAACAGCCTCGATCGCGTCTGTTTCCGGGCTAAGCGTTTCAGCCATTACAGGCATGAAACCCAAAGAAAGGAAAGCACAAGCAGTTGCTTTAACCAAAGCACCGCCGAAAAAACGATTAGCATGTTTTTCCATTACATGAGTTTTAAAGTTAGACAATAGGTTTTTGTTATTAATTTGTTTTCTCATTCGCTTGTTATTAAATTAAACGTAAAGGCGTAGATTAACGGGTGCAAACATACAGAAACATTATTTAACGGAATGAAACAAAAATCCAAAACAGTGCAAAATACGTCCAAAACATTAATCTATTGCCTATAAAACAGCTTCTGAGGGGTAAAAAGCGGGATAATGGCCCATGGATGAGACGGAGTTTTCTTAAAGGAGTTTCTTTAAGGAGTTAAAGGAGTTAAAGCCAATAGTTTTGTAAGTAGGAAGCTGTGTCAAAATACACTTTTCATCCGCTGATGACGCTGATGACGCAGATTTTTCATCTTTAATTATACCGAAAGTTTATTATTTATCTGCGCAATCCGCGAAATCTGCGGATGAAAAGTTTTATACCCCCTCCGCACTTCGTGCTCGTCCCCCTTGCATGGGGACAGTATTGATTTAAAACTCCTCCCATATCAGGGGAGGTGTCCGGAGGACGGAGGGGTGTAAAGTTTTATGTTTCTATACCCCCTCCGCTGCGCTCGTCCCCCTTGCAGAGGGACAGTTATTAAAAAACTCTGTGTTACTCCGTGTACTCTGTGGTGAAAAGTTCTATACCCCCTCCGCACTTCGTGCTCGTCCCCCTTGCAGAGGGACAGTTATTAAAAAACTCGGTGTTACTCCGTGTACTCTGTGGTGAAAAATAAATGAGGGACAGTTAAAGATACAATAAAGTGCCAAAACCGTCATTTTTGGACAATTTTTTCATTTCATTGTACGATTCAGTCTTTTTCTTTCGTTTTTTCTTCGTTATTTTGCATCATCCTTAAAAGCAAAAAAATGAATTTCACTATGAAAAACCTGATTATCCGTTCGCTGTTTGTCCTCCTCGCATGCGCGAGTACCTATATAAATGTACAAGCAGCTGAAAAGACATACAACCTGACTTCGCCCGACGGCAAGCTGAAAGTGGAAGTATTCGCCGGACAAGGATTGTCCTATCAGGTATCTTATGACAACGCAATCGTTCTCTCTAAGTCAAATATAGACATAATTTTATCTAAAAGGGTTTCAATCGGTATGGACTCACGCGTGATGCGCGTCCAGAGGAAAAAGATTGAAGAAATGGTAGAATCGCCATTTTATCGCTTCAAGGAGTTCGTTGCAGCGTGCAACGAACTCAACTTGAAGCTGAAGAACGGCTTCGGAGTGGTATTCCGTGCCTACAACGACGGTGTAGCTTACCGCTTCTATACTACCCGTAAGGACGAAGTCATCATTGAGAACGAAGTAGCCGAATTCAATTTCCCGGAAGACTATACAGCTTATTTGCCCTATAGCACCAACGACGAAAAGCCGATGGCCATGGCTTATCAGAACATCTATGATGTAACCCCATTGTCAAAGGCCAAGGACAAATTGGCATTCCTGCCGGTGACTGTAGACTGTGGAAAAGTGAAGCTTACCGTATTGGAAAGTGACCTCGAAGCTTATCCCGGTATGTTCGTACAAGCCAAGGGAACTTCCCTCCAAGGAACCTTCGCTCCCTACCCTACCAAAACGGACTTCTATCCATGGCGCGTACAGGAATATGTGACAGAAACTGCCGATTTCATCGCAAAAACAACCGGCGCACGTAACTATCCGTGGCGTGTATTGGCCGTTACAACCGACGACCGACAAATGCCGGTAAACAACTTGGTATATGCACTCGCTTCCCCCAACCGCATCGGCGACTATTCGTGGGTGAAGACCGGCAAGGTTGCCTGGGACTGGTGGAACGACTGGAACCTGAAGGGTGTGCCTTTCCAGGCAGGCATCAACATGGATACCTATAAATATTATATAGACTTTGCCAGCCAGAACGGTATCGAATTCGTGGTGTTGGACGAAGGATGGTACAATCCGAAGAGCGGTGACATGCTCACTGTCATTCCTGAACTCAACCTCGAAGAACTGATTGCCTATGGCAAGCAGAAGAAGGTGGACATCATTCTGTGGACCGTATTCAATGTACTCGACAAGCAATTGGAAGCCGCTTGCAAGAAGTATAGCGAAATGGGTATCAAAGGATTCAAGGTGGACTTCCTGGACCGTGACGACCAGACAGCCGTAGAAATGGTGTACCGCATTGCCGAAGCGACCGCCAAGCACAAACTGACACTCGACCTGCACGGCATCTACAAACCAACAGGTATCAACCGTACCTATCCGAACATCATCAACTTTGAAAGTGTGTTCGGCATGGAAGAAGTAAAGTGGACAGAAATAGAAAACAACATGCCGCTATATGACGTGACTTTCCCATACATCCGTATGATGGCCGGCCCGGTAGACTATACACCCGGAGCCATGAGCAACCGCAGCAAGGCCGACTGGAAAGCCATGTATTCTTCACCGATGAGTATGGGAACCCGTTGCCACCAATTGGCAACCTACATCGTACACGATTCACCATTGACCATGCTGTGCGATGCGCCCACCAACTACAAAGGCGAAGAAGAATGTGTGGAATTCATCACTTCCATCCCTGTGGAAGTAGATGCTACCTTCATAGCTGATGGCAAATTGGGTGAATACATCGTTACCGTACGCCAAAAGGATGCCGACTGGTACATCGGCGGTATGACCAATTGGGACGAACGCGACATCGTTCTGGATTTCTCTTTCCTGCCCGAAGGTAAGAGTTATCAGGCAACCGTCTTTACAGATGGTATCAACGCCAACAAGAATGCCGAAGACTACCAGGCAAGCAGCTACACCGTAGACCATACGAAGAAGCTGAACATCCACATGGCATCGGGAGGCGGATTTGCCATCCGACTGAAAGCAGAATAGTAATTAGTGATTCATAATACAAGAGACAACTTTTTAATGGGTTGGTTTATAGGTTAGGTAGGTGCAAAGCTATAGGGAGGGAATCGTGAGATTCTGCCCTATAGCGATGCTTTTTAAAAAGGGAGATAAAGTAGTTAAGTAGTTAGAAGTAGTTAAAGGAGTTATCAGCCCTTTGGGCTTAGGAGTTATCACAGGCTTTGCCTGTTAGCCAATAGCTTTAGCTACTGTAAACACTCACAAAATGTATTGGCTTTAACTCCTTTAACTACTAACGGAGCGAAGCGTAGTGATAACTCCTTTAACTACTTAAAGAAAAACTACTGAAAAAAATAATAAATTAACAATTATACCATCATTAAAGACATGAAGAAAATCCTATTGACCGCGTGCATCGCCGCTACAGCATTGAGCGGACAAGCACAAAAGACTCAGTCGCATGGTTATCCCATCGACCCTGTGCCTTTTACTTCGGTAAAAGTAAGTGATGCTTTCTGGGGCCAACGTCTCCAGGCAAGCCGTGATGTAACCATCCCTCTCGCATTCAGCAAGTGTGAAGAAACCGGACGTTACGAAAACTTTGTGAAAGCCGCAAACCCAAGCGATGAATACGAAGTAGGTGGTTTGGCTTTCGACGATACTGACGTATACAAGACTATCGAAGGTGCCAGCTACCTGTTGCAGACTTATCCTGACAAGAAGTTGATGAAGTACATCGACAGCGTGTTGGTGATTGTTGCTGCCGCTCAGGAACCGGACGGATACTTGTACACCAGCCGTACCATGAACCCCAAGCATCCACATGAATGGGCAGGTACCAAGCGTTGGGAACTGGTAGAAGACCTCAGCCACGAATTCTACAACCTCGGTCACATGGTAGAAGGTGCCGTTGCACACTATCAGGCTACCGGCAAGCGCAACTTCTTGGATATCGCCTTGCGTTATGCAGACTGCGTTATCCGTGAAATCGGTGAAGGTCCTGACCAAGTAGTACGTGTACCGGGTCACCAGATTGCTGAAATGGCATTGGCAAGACTGTATTTGGTAACAGGCGATAAGAAATACCTCGACCAAGCCAAGTTCTTCTTGGACAAGCGCGGTTATACAAGCCGTACCGACGAATATAGCCAGGCTCACAAGCCGGTATTGGAACAGGACGAAGCTGTAGGTCACGCTGTACGTGCTACTTATATGTACTCAGGTATGGCTGACGTTGCCGCTTTGACTGGCGACAAGGGCTATATCGAAGCTATCGACCGCATTTGGGAAAACATCGTAGGCAAGAAGATGTACATCACCGGTGGTATCGGTTCTACTTCATCAGGTGAAGCCTTCGGTAAGAACTACGAACTTCCTAACATGTCAGCTTATTGCGAAACTTGTGCCGCTATCGGTAATGTATACGTTAACCACCGTCTGTTCCTGTTGCACGGACACGGCAAGTACTATGATGTACTGGAACGTACTTTGTACAACGGCTTGATTTCAGGTGTATCACTCGAAGGTAACGGATTCTTCTATCCGAACCCATTGGAATCTATGGGCCAGCACCAACGTCAGGCTTGGTTCGGTTGCGCATGCTGTCCGTCAAACATCTGCCGCTTCATCCCGTCATTGCCGGGTTATGTATATGCTGTCAAGAACAACGACGTATACGTTAACTTGTTCATGTCCAACACTTCTAACTTGAAGGTGAACGGCAAGAAGGTGGAACTGGAACAAACAACCAACTATCCTTGGAACGGTGACATCACTATCGGTGTGAAGAAGAACAGCGCCGGCAAGTTCAACTTGAAGGTTCGTATCCCGGGATGGGTTCGCAACCAAGTTGTTCCAAGCGACCTCTACACTTACAGCGACAACGTACGTTTGGGTTACTCTGTAAAGGTTAACGGTGAAGAAGTGAAGTCTGAATTGAAGGACGGTTACTTCTGCATCGACCGCAAGTGGAAGAAGGGTGACAAGGTAGAAGTTCACTTCGACATGGAGCCTCGTACTGTAAGAGCTAACGACAAGGTAGCTGCCGACAAGGGTCGTGTAGCTGTTGAACGTGGTCCGGTAGTTTACTGTGCTGAATGGCCAGACAACAACTTCGATGTTCTTTCTGCTTACATGAACCAGAATCCGAAGTTCGAAGTGGAATTCCAGAAGGATATGCTTTACGGTATCAACACTTTGAAGACTGACGCTCAGGTATTGGAATATGGCAAGGATGGTCGTCTGACTACCAAGGATGTGAAGATGACTATGATTCCTTACTATGCATGGGCTCACCGCGGACGTGGTAACATGTCTGTATGGATTGCACAGGATTTGGAAGCTGCACGTCCTATCAAGCCGGCTACTATCGCTTCATTGGCAAAGAAGGATGCTTCACACGAACCGAAGCAATTGTACTCTGTATTCGACGGATTGACTCCGAAGGATAAGGATGACCGTACTATCCCTTACTACCACTGGTGGCCAAAGGAAGGTACAACTGAATGGATTACATTGGAACTTCCTGAAGGAACAACTGTACAGAACTCTACTCTCTACTGGTTTGATGACAGCCCTTGGGGTGGTTGCCGCGTACCAAAGAGCTGGAAGATCTACTACAAGGATGCTCAAGGTAACTGGGTAGAAGTACCTAACCCAACCAAGTATGGTACAGAACCGGGCATCGGTAACAAGGTAGAATTTGATCCTGTCAAGACTACTGCATTGAAGCTGGAAGTTGTTCTTCCTGAAAAACATGCTGCAGGTATCTATGAATGGGATGTAAAATAATCAGTCAGCTATCTAAAGATTAGGTTAATAGTAAGTGGGTGTGCCGAAATGCACATCCACTTTTTTTTAGGCACGGATTACACGGATTGCACGGATAAATATGATGTAAACATACACTAAAAACCGTGTTCATCCGTGTAATCCGCGCCTAAAATATTTTTATGACACTCGTTCTTATTATTTTGTTACTTTTCGTATGTTTTTCTGGAAAATATCCATACATTTGCAGAACCCTTAATTCTTACTGGATAAAACCATGAAAAGACTGACACAGTATTTGATAGCAAGCTTGTTATTGTCCCTCATCCCTCTGTCCGGGAAGGCGCAACAGAATGCCTTTGAACAATTCAGGCAGAAAGCGGGAGACTACAGCACAATCTATAGCGGAAAGGTGGCTACCGCCTACACCCGAGCGATTTATGCCAACCACCCTTATTGGGAAACGGATGCATTCCGAAACGGAACCCTGTCCTATCAAGGGCGCGTCTACACAAACGTCATGCTTCGCTATGACCTCTACCAAAATATACTGAACATCCTGACGGAAAAACGCGCTACGATTGATGTGGACAGACGAAAGGTGGATTATTTCATCCTCAACGGCGTGCGCTTCGTACCCGAAGAAGAAGGATACCGCATGATGCTGCACGAAGGAGAACATCTCCAACTGAACGGCAAAGTAAAATGTGTTTTTGGCAATGACATCATTGATGGCACAAGCAGTTTCCGAAATTTCGAAAGAAAGGAACAGTATACATTGACCATAGACGGAGTGTCCTATGAAGTGAAGAAAAAGAACGCTTTCATCAAACGATTCCCCGAGCACAAGAAAGCACTCAAAAGATATGTCAAGGAGCAACGGCTGGATTTCAAGGAACACCGCCGTGAAGCCTTTACCGCCTTAGCCCGCTATGCCGAATCACTCATCAAATCTGAATAACATGCCAAGTAGCCGTACAAAATACCTCCTCGCTGCCCTTCTGGCTGTGCTATGCACCACCGGAAGCGCACAAACTGCGTCGGACAGCCTCTCCATCTTCTCGTTGATGGAAGCCGTGGAAGAAAATACCGGTTGCCATATCTATACCACCATCGAGAAACCGTTTCTGGTGAAGAAGACCGGTACACTGAAGCCCGGAATCGAGCATCTGCAGAAAGCCCTCGCCGGAACCATCTATCAAGTAAGTACCTATCAGGACCGTATCTACATCCTGCCTTCCACCCAACTGGAAACTGCCCTATCCCCTTTCTGGCAAAAGAACCGACAAGGGACCGACGCTGAGGGCAGAAGCCTGTTGACGACTGTACAAGCCACTTCGGAAAACATGGTGTACGACATCGGCGACAAATACAAGCCATCGGGCCAGAAACGCATCACCCTGAGCGGTGAAATCATTGACTTCCGAAGCGGAGAACCCATGATGGGCGTGAATATCATCCTGCGTGAGCCGTGGACAGCCACCGTCACCGACCTTAACGGACACTTTACCCTATCCTTGCCCGCCGGACACAATGTACTGGAAATTAGCGGCCTCAACATAAAAGACACGCAACGCCAATTCATGCTCTATGCCGACGGAACCGCACACATCGTGCTTGAAGAGCAGGAACACCTGCTGGACGAAGTGGTCGTTGTATCGGGCCGGGTAGAAAACGTCAAGGGACTGCAACTGGGCATGGAGAAGTTCCAGCCCAAGCTACTGAAGAACATCCCCACCGCCATGGGTGAAGTGGACGTACTGAAAATGGTGCAGACCCTGCCGGGTGTGAAGACCGTAGGCGAAGCGTCCAGCGGATACAACGTACGCGGTGGAGCCACTGACCAGAACCTGTTACTGCTGAACAATGGAACCATCTACAACCCCAATCACCTGTTCGGTTTCTTCTCGGCTTTCAATTCGGACATGGTACAGGATGTGGAACTGTACAAGAGCAGTATCCCGGCGCAGTACGGAGGACGCATCTCGTCAGTACTGAACATCACCGGCAAGGAGGCTAACAAGGAAGAGTTCACTGGAGCTGCCAACATCGGATTGGTGACCAGCAAACTGAATCTGGAAATCCCGCTCATTAAGAAAAAGATGTCACTCCTGCTCAGCGGACGTACTACCTATTCGGACTGGATTATGAAGAAACTGCCCGAAAAGAGTGGATACAGGGACGGAAGTGCTGGATTCTATGATTTGGGAGCTACTTGGTCGTACACCATCAACATGCGCCACAAAGTGAATGTATACGGATATCATAGCCACGACCGCTTTGAATTCAACGAAAACGAGAAGTATGCCTACAGCAATCTGAACGCTTCCGCCAATTGGCGTGCCATCCTTAACGACAAAATCACCGCCAACTTCGCTGCCGGATATGACCACTACGACTACCGCAACGATGAAAGTATCGATGAAAATTCGGCTGCACGACTTAAATTCGCCATCGACCAAGTATATGCAAAAGCCAACTTCGAACACCGGTTAGGCGAGACACACATGCTGAACTATGGGTTCTCCACCATGCTGTACAACCTGAAACCCGGTACCTACGAACCGCTGTCCGCCTCATCGGCCATTGTCCGCAAGGAGCTGCAAAAGGAAAAGGCATTGGAAAGCGCCCTCTACATCGGCGACCAATGGAAAATCACTCCGAAACTGTCCGTCGATGCCGGTATCCGTTGGAGCATTTTCAACGCCTTAGGCGCGCGTACCTATTATAATTATACGGCCGGAGAACTTCCGTCACTCAGCAATGTTACCGATACGACCACCGTATCCGGCGGTAAAGTGTTCAAGACCTATCAAGGACCGGAAATTCGCCTGTCAGCACGCTATGCATTCTCGGACAACTGGTCAGTAAAGGCCGGATTCAATACCATGCGCCAATACATCCACAAGCTGTCGAACACGACCATCATGTCGCCTACCGACACCTGGAAACTGAGCGACCGCCACATCAAGCCCCAGCAAGGCTGGCAACTGGCTACGGGTGTGTATTACAATACCCCCAACAAAATGTTGGAGTTCTCGCTGGAAGGCTACTACAAGAAGCTGAAAGACTATCTGGACTACCGAAGCGGCGCCCAACTTATCATGAACGAACATCTGGAAACCGATGTCATCAACACCGAGGGTTATGCCTACGGCGTGGAATTCCAGGTAAAGAAGCCCGAAGGAAAACTGAACGGATGGCTGAGCTATACCTACTCACGGACCTTCCTGCGACAGAAAGACCCACGCATCGCCAATCCGGTGAACCGAGGCGACTGGTATCCGACGGAATATGACAAACCACATGACTTCAAGTTGATTGCCAACTACAAGTTCACCCGCCGCTACAGCATGTCACTGAACGTGGACTACAGCACCGGCCGGCCGACTACCGTACCTGCCGGACAATATTGGGACAGCTCGCTGAACCGGATGCAGGTGTACTACACCGACCGCAACAGTTATCGGGTACCTGATTACTTCCGCATGGACTTCTCGTTCAACATCGAGCCAAGTCATCACCTCACCTTGCTGACTCACAGCTCCATTTCCATCGGTGTATATAACCTGACGGGGCGCAAGAATGTGTATTCCATCTATTACGTACCTGAAGGAGACAAAATACAAGGCTACAAGATGTCCATCTTCGGAGCACCGATACCTTTCGTTACATACAATATCAAATTCTGACCAGCCATGAAACGAATACTACATATCCTACTGAACTGCATGCTGCTATGTTGCCTTGGCAGCTGTGTGGATGAATTCAATGCCCAACTGCCCGAAAGCGAAAGCAACCTGTTGGTCGTGGAAGGCAACATCATTTCCGATTCCACCTGTGTGTTCAACCTGAGCCGCAGCTTCTCTCTGAACGAAGAAAAGATACCCGAAGACTATGACCACATAGGGGCCAAAGTCATGGTTATAGGAACGGACGGCAGCCAATACACAGCCACTCAAACCGGGAACGGATCATACACCATTGAAATAGGTACACTAAGCCCACAGCATAGCTATCACCTGCAAATAGACTGGAAAGGAAATACTTATACTTCCGCTCCCCAACAACCATTGTCGACGGAAGATATGGAGCTGAGCTTTGACCAACCGGAAGAATATGGAGCGGTGCATGTCCGTGTAAGCACTACACCCAATTCGAATAACGAAGTCTCCTATTACATCTGGGATTATGTGGAAGACTGGGAAATACGCACGGAATACCGATGCAAGGCCATATTTGACCCTACCATTGGAGATTATGGGAAAATCATAGAATATGAAGAACCGCCCTACGACCAAGGATGGGTACACAGAGAATCGAAGGACATATTCGTCAAATCGACGGAGAACTACCAGGACAAACGTCTGAACAAGGCCATGCTCTATTCCATTGCCAGCAACGATCCCCGCATCTCACACCTGTACAGCACTTTCATCACCCAACGAAAAGTGACCAAAGGCGAATACGAATATTACCAGTGCAAGGAGAGATTCACCAACGACATGGGCGGACTCTTTACGCCCCAACCTTCTGAACTGCCTTCCAATATTACTTGTGTGGACGGCAAGAAACGTGTGATTGGCTATGTAGGAGTGAACATGAATGTCAGCAAGCAACGGTTGTATATCCCTACAACGGAAGTACAATATGAGCAGGACTATATCTGCAAAGAGTATGAACCCAGTTTTTTCCAAGCCGATTCCGATAAGGCCATTTATTTCAGGGGATTCAGAATTTCCTATTATTTGGCACCCCCTATGGGACTCACTTTCATCAAATGGGCTGCTGAGAAGTGTGTGGACTGCCGCGCATTCGGTGCCGACCCCGATGGGAAACCTGATTTCTGGCCTAACAACTAATACCGAGACCGTATGAAAAGAAGCATTATCCTCATAATCAGCCTCCTTGCCACTCTGGGCATGGCTGCACAAGAGCAAGAATTCATCCGCATCACCACCGACAAGGAATGTTATCTGGCCGGTGAAGACCTGTGGATTCAAGTTTGCGTCAATGATGCCGCCCATAAGCCGATGAACATCAGTCAAGTGGCTTACATCGAAATCTGCGGACCGCAACAAGTATATGCCGAAGCGAAAATACAACTGACCGACGGAGAAGGAAACGGACGCATCCGATTGCCACGGACCATGCATACTGGCAGTTTCCTGCTGAAAGCCTATACCCGATACCTGCGTAATTGGGGGGAAGAGGCATTCAGCCGAAAATACATTGCTGTCATCAACACGCTGCAATCGGTTCCTGAAGACCAAATGACATGGACCGATACACTTCCCGACATCTCCGTCCAACCCTCATCCACGCTCACAACCGACAAGGAAATGTATAACCGACGAAGTAAAGTGAAGTTATCCTGGGAAACTCTTCCGAAAGGTTCCTATGGTGTCACCCTTTCAGTGGTACGGAACGACCATGCATTAGTCTCACTCGACCAACCGGCCTTGCCTTCCCTGATAAAACAACCGGATAATTGGGAATGGACAGCCGAAAGCGAAGGACACATTGCCCAAGCGAAAGTGGTAGAAGGCCAAGCCGTACTGAAAACGGCCCGATTGGCTTGTGCCGGCAAGGACATTCGTCTGTTCGAAGGTCAAGCCGCCGAAGAAGGAATCTATACATTCTATACCCACGGCATCCACAACATGCAAGACATCGCCTTGGATGCCGTCCCCCAACAAAGAGGCGAGAAAGGGCGCATGGAACCCATCTCTCCCTTTACCGGAACATTGCCTGAAAGAATGCCATCCGCTCACCTGTCCTGCACGAAAGAAGCCTTGCAGGAACGAAGTGTGAACGTGCAATTGCAACCTTTGTTACCCAACACGAATAATCCGCAGTCTGTCAGTGAATCATTGTATAACTTCCAACCCGACATCACATACAATCTGGATGAATGGGTGCGATTCACTACCGTCCGCGAAACGTTGATTGAATTCGTTATGGGAGTCAGAGTCATCAAGCGCAATGGTGAATCCATCATGCAATTATTAAAAGAAGACGCCAAAAGGTACAGTGAATTCAAGGCATTGGTACTGATAGACGGCATACCCATCGAAGATCATGAACAAGCATTGGACTTTGACGCCCGACTGCTGCAATACATCCATCAATACCAAGGCGGATACACTTTCGGAGGACAAACTTATGACGGTATCATATCCATGATTACCCATAGAGGAACCTTAAGCGGACTGCGTTTGGGAGAAAACACTTCTTTCCTCGCTTATGAATTTCCACAGAAAAACATCCGATTCCCTGAAAAGCTCTATGAAACTGAAGAGCAGAAAACATCACGCCTGCCAGACTTCAGACATACTTTATACTGGAACCCGTGCATCAGCCCCACCGAACAAAGTATTAATTTCTATACATCCGACTGGGAAGGAAATTATCTTATTACTCTGAAAGGATACACTCCTGACGGAAAAATGTGGGAAAGAAAGGCTATGTTCACCGTAAAATAACTCTCAATTAGACGATAATTCTATCATATTGGAATATTTTACCCTTTATTCCGGTTGAATTCGCTTTACTTTGTAAAATGAATAAAACCGGAATATTATGAAAAAACACATTCTACTCTTTGCATTTATTGCCACCCTTCTATCTTGTGGCAATTCAGACAACCAGAAGGCTGAAAAAGAAATTTACATTCCCAAGGACTTGCAAGGAATGGACTTGAACGATCCTGAAAGCAAGTGGAGCTACGAACGCATGGAATGTACAGAAAACTTCGCCATCTTTTGGGAAAAAGGTTTCGGAAAAGACTTGAGCAACCCGCCTCAGTTGGAAGGAAACCCCATGTCAGTGGACCTGGAAAATCTGAAAGAAAAACTGGAATCATTCTACGACTATTTCTACCACACCTTGAAATTTGCCAAAGAAGGTTCAAAGTGTGACAAGTACCGCATGATGGTCATGATCAACTATTCACTGGAAGGAACAGCCTACGGCGGTGACTATGACGGTGAAATCGGTGCCCTCTGGGTGGCTCCCAACCGTCTACAGGATAAGAAACTGAACTGCATTGCCCACGAATTGGGACATAGTTTCCAAAGCCAGATTACTTGCGACGGACAAGGTGAAGCCTGGGGAGGAAGCGGATTCTTTGAAATGACTTCCCAATGGATGTTGTGGCATGTGAACCCAGAATGGGTAACCGATGAAAATTACCATTGGGTAGCTTTCTGTAAAGATACACACAAAGCTTTCCTCCAACTGACCAACATCTACCGTTCGCCCTATGTATTGGAATATTGGAGCCAAAAACATGGATTGCCCGTCATAGCCGACCTTTTCAGACAAGGCAAAAAGGGTGAAGACCCGGCCATGACCTACAAGCAGATGTTTAACCTGACTCAAGAACAATTCAACGACGAAATGTTCGATGCCAGCCGTAGAATCGTGAACCTGGACTTTGAACACGCCTTTGACGTAACCCGCCAACATGCCGGAAAGATGACCACTAAATTACAGGCCCCCGATGCACAAGGATGGCAAATGATTGCTCCGGAAAACTGTCCGGAAAACTACGGATTCAATGCCATTCCATTAAATGTTCCTCAAGCTGACGCTACCGTATCAGTTGAGTTCAAGGGACAAGCAGGAGCCAAGGGATTCAATGCTGTCAACACCGACAAGGCCGGCTGGATGTATGGATTCATTGCTACTGACAAGGAAGGCAAATGTTCTTATAGCGAAGCAGGCAAGGATGCCAACGGAAAATTAAGCTACCAAGTGCCACAGGGTACTGAACAATTGTGGTTGGTTGTTATGGCAGCTCCAACTGAATACTGGAGAACTCCTGAACGTTGGGGCAACGAAGGAGAAGACACAGAATCCGCCCAATGGCCTTACAGCATCAAATTGAATGGAACTACATGTAAATAATATATATCTATAATAAGTTTATGAAAAGAAATCACAACTATCTCATGTGTGGATTGATGGGACTTATGCTTTCTGCTCCCCTTCACTCCAGTGCTGCTGACTTTGCCAATGGCATAGAAACAACAGCCCAAGCAAAAAGAACGATTGCCAGCGTCGCTGCAATCAACGTTGAGTCACCGGTAGGTACGGTTCCCCGTCTGCCTTTCCAAGTATGGGTAACCTACTCTGACGGAACATCCGAATTCCGCCAAACCAAATGGTCGAACGCACCGTTGGCCACTGAACAGGAACAGGCCAAGTATCCGGTAGGCAAAGAATATCAAATCAATGGTGTCATTACCGGTGACAACACTACTGCCAACGGATTCCCCATTGTCGCTAACGTGAAAGTGGTAGAAGGTACTTACACCACTCCGTCCAACAAACCTGTTGCAGAACCACTTCCATTGGACAAAGTAACACTCAATGGTGACAATCGTCTGACATCCAACCGTGAATTGGCTATCAAGACCATCTTAAGCTGGGATGTATCACAACAAATCTACAATTATCGTGACACTTACGGACTCCCGACAGAAGGCTACACTTTGTCTGATGGCTGGGACTCTCCGACTACCAAGTTGAAAGGTCACGGCTCCGGTCACTATATGTCAGCTTTGGCTTTCGCTTTTGCCAGCGCAACCGATCCTGTACAGAAAGACCAACTCCGCAAGAACATTACCCGCATGGTAAACGAACTCCGTGAATGTCAGGAAAGAACTTTCGTATGGAATGAAGAATTGGGCCGTTATTGGGAAGCCCGCGACTTTGCTCCTGAAGAAGAACTGATGAAGATGGAAGGTACTTGGAAAGCTTATGAAACACACAAGACTGAATACACCAAGTATGGATACGGTTACTTGAACGCCATTCCTGCTCACCATGCAGTCATGATTGAAAAGTATGCTCCTTACAACAACGAAAAAGGTGTTTGGGCTCCTTATTATACCATCCACAAGCAGTTGGCCGGTCTGATTGACATCGCCAATTATGTAGACGACAAGGAAGTGGCTGCCAAGGCTTTGTTAATTGCCAAGGATATGGGTCTGTGGATTTGGAACCGTCTGCACTATCGTACTTTCGTACAGAAGGAAGGCACACAGGAAGAACGCCGCGCCAAGCCAGGTAACCGCTATGAAATGTGGAACATGTACATCGCCGGTGAAGTAGGTGGTGTAGGTGAATCATTGGCACGCATCTCCATGATGGTAAGCGATCCGACTGAAAAGGCCCGTTTGCTCGAAGCATCCAACTATTTCGACAGCCCTGCCTTCTTCGAACCTTTGACTGTCAACATCGACGACATCCGTACCCGTCATGCTAACCAGCACATTCCGATGATTGTCGCTGCTCTGTACAGCTATCGTGGCAATAACAACCCTGACTACTATAACTTGTCAGAAAACTTCTGGAACTTGTTGCAAGGACGTTACATCTACTCATCAGGTGGTGTAGGAAACGGTGAAATGTTCCGTCAGCCTTATACTCAGATTATGAGTATGAACAACAACGTAAGTTCAGACCGCAACCGCAACATCCATCCGAACCCGAATATCAACGAAACTTGTTGTGCATACAACTTGGCCAAGTTGAGCAAGGACTTGAACTGTTTCAATCCGGACAATGCCGAATACATGGACTACTACGAACGTGTATTGTACAACCAACTGATCGGTTCACTCCATCCTACTCACTACATGACTACCTACCACTATGCCGTAGGTTTGGATGCTTCCAAGCAATGGGGTAATGAAACTCCGGGTATGTCATGCTGTGGCGGTACCGGTTCAGAAAACCACGTGAAGTACCAAGAAGCAGCTTACTTTGTATCAGACGACGCTATTTGGGTAGGTCTCTACTTGCCAACAACTGCACAATGGGATGCCAAGAAGGTTACTATCCAGCAGGATTGCTTGTGGCCAGCTGAAAAATCAACCATCAAGATAACAAAGGGTAAAGGCAAGTTTGCCATGAAACTCCGTGTTCCTTATTGGGCAACAGAAGGTTTCGACATCAAGTTGAACGGCAAGTCTGTAGCAGACAGCTATCAACCTTGTTCATACGTAACCATTCCGAAGCGTAAATGGTCAGACAAGGATGTTGTTGAAGTGATTATGCCATTCGGCAAGCACATCAACTACGGTCCTGACAAGATGGAAATTGCTGCAACAGGTTTGAATGAAACCAACACAGTCTTCACTCCGATGTGGACAGGTACATTGATGTATGGTCCTTTGGCTATGGTTTCAACAGGAATCGACCATTGGAACAAGGCCGTTTTGGGCATCAATTCAGATTTGAGCAATGTGAAGTTGAACGGTGCAACTTCTGAAACCGGTACTAACGGTAACCTTTATACATTGAATGTAGACGGCCGTACTTTCCACCCCGACTACTATATCGACAAGAACTCTACTCACTACTTCCGTATCAAGCAAAACGACGGAACTTTCGAATGGATGACCAACCAGAAAGTAGACAAGAGCAAATTGGCTGAAGCCATTCAAGTAGCTAAGGAAAGAAAGGACGCTCAGGAAGCATGGAACGCTCTTGAAGTGAAGGTTCCTGAATATGCACCTTGGGCACCTCATGGTTATGCACGCTTGATGAGCAAATATGAAGAAGCCATCAAGGTGAATGAAAACAAGGATGCCATCCAAGACGAAGTAAGTACTGCTGCTGCCGGTCTGAACGCTGCTATCAACAGCATGCGCCCGGGTAACCTCCCTGAATTGGAAGACATGGACAAGCTCTTCCAATTGATGAGAGAAGTCAGAAGAAGCGGTAAGGAAGGTGCCAAAGTAAAAGAAGCTATGGACTATGCCGGAATGGTAGTCGAATATGTAGGCGACGGCAGTGGTACCATGGACATGATAACCAAAGCTTGCGACCAATTGGAAGCAGTTTTGAAATAAGCCTAATTCAAACTTAATGATTGGAAATGGGTGTGTAGTGATTACACACCCATTTTCTTTTGTATATTCAGATTTCTATTTACCTTTGTTATTCAAATAAGACAACATACAATACCATGAGAATACTCCTTTCCCTACTTACCAGCCTTCTGATGATTGGTAACCTACATGCAGCACAACATGAATTCCGGTTCTCCCACATCCAAGTCGAAAATGATTTGTCCTCCAACTATGTCCGCGCAATCACCCAAGACCTGTATGGTTTTATTTGGATAGGGACAGACGAAGGCTTGAACCGCTACGACGGGAAAAACATCAAGCTCTACACAGCCGAAGATGCCGAAGCCAGCGAATACATCTCATCGCTCTACAACTCAAAAGGTACCTTGTGGGTAGGCACAGAAATCGGAGTCTATACATTCAACTATGAAAAAGATATATTAGAGCCCCTCAATATCCGTACGGAAAACAACCAGTCCATCAAATCCAACGTTTGTCACATCGCAGAAGACAAGGACGGAAACCTGTGGTTCTCCACCATCGGCCAAGGATTGTTCAAATATAATCCAAACAAGCAATGGCTGGAGCAATACGAATTCAGAGACAATCAAGGTGTCATAACCTACACAATGATAGACAACGAAAACCAAGTATGGGTAATCTCCAATTACGGAAAGAATCCCATATTCAAGCTGAACAAAGCAGAAAACAATTTCGAACCATTTCCCATCAAGAACCTTCGTGCCAATGAAACGGCCCATGGCCTCACCCTATTTGAAGACACCAACCATCAACTATGGGTAGGAACCTGGGAATCCGGCTTGCTACAAGTAGACAAATACAGCGGAGCAGCCTCCGTCCATCTTCACCCCAAGGACAATATTCAAGGAACCATGCATATTCACTCCATTATGGAATATGCACCACACAAATTGCTGATTGGTTCGGACGACGGGCTATTGCTTTATAATACAAAGACCGAAGAACACCAACTGTTCACAGAAGACGACACCAATATCCACTCGCTGTCCAACCGCTTCGTTTACCCCATCATCAAGGACCATGAAGGAGGGATATGGGTAGGAACCTATTACGGAGGAGTGAACTACCTTGCCCCCAACTCCGGACAATTTGAAGCCTATCAGCATTCCTCCATCTACAATTCCGTCAGCGGCTCCGTTATCAGTTCGTTCTGTGAGGATGAAGACGGGAGAATATGGATTGCATCTGACGATGGAGGATTGAACTGTTTTTCACCGCAAGACAAACATTTCACCCATTATCTGCCGGACGGTACTCCAAACAGCCTTTCCTATCATAATGTTCACGCATTGTGTGTAGATGGTGACAATTTGTGGATTGGTACCTACTCGGGAGGAGTGAATGTACTGAACAAGAAAACAGGCCGATTCAAAGTATATAACTCAGTAGCAAATGACCCCAGTACCTTGGATGGTAGCAGCTCATATGCCATTTTCAAAGACAGGGAAGACCGGATTTGGGTAAGTACCATGTCGGGAGTCAATCTGTATAACCGGGACAAGGATAACTTTACGAGAGTAAAATCCATAGATGCACTCATTATAGACATAGACCAGGATACAAAAGGGAATCTGTGGTTCACCACCCAAGGGAAAGGAGTATTCAAATATAATCCCGAAAGGCATATATGGAAAAGCTACACCAACACGCAAGGCGGATTGGCCAGTAACTATGCCAATTGCACCATTATAGACAAAAACGGACAAATATGGTTAGGAACCATGAACGGGCTCCAGCGATATAACTTGGGTAAAGACTGTTTTGAACTTATCGAACTTACGATACCCAATCAGAATATTTGCGGTATCGTTGAAGACCGGCATATTTTATGGCTTACAACCGGTAAAGGACTCGTGAGATATGCCCCGGATGAAACTACACAGGTATTTATGAAAAATGACGGTCTGCAAAGCGACCAATTCCTACTCAACTCCATCATGAAAGCCAAAGATGGAAAAATCTATATGGGCACCGCCAACGGATTCAATGCATTCCATCCCCACCAAATCAAGACAAACCAAACCATTTCGCCTGTGGTCATTACAGACATTGAGCTGTTCAACAAAAGGTTGCAGGTAGGCGACGAGCGATTGCCACAAGCCATCAACCAAAGCAATGAGTTGCATTTGTCACACAAAGACCACACTGTCAGCCTATTATTTGCCTCTTTAAGCTATTGTACCCCTGAAAAGAACCAATACGCATACAAACTGGAAGGGTTCGACAATGAATGGAATTATATAGGCTCGCAAAATAAAGCTACCTATACCAACCTGACACCCGGCACCTATACGTTCAAAGTAAAAGCGACCAATAATGATGGTGTGTGGAATGAAAAGGGCAGTCTGCTGAAAATAACCATCCACCCACCTTTCTATTGGAACTTCTTCTCCAAACTGCTATATGCCGCATTGGCATTCATCGCCCTTACATATTTCATCCGCACCTTGCTGAAGCGTTCAGAAATAAAGCATACTAAAACCATCAAGGAATTGAACGAAAACAAGGAATACGAAGTACGTGAGGCGAAAATCAACTTCTTTACAACAATTGCCCATGAAATTCGTACTCCCGTATCGCTCATCATTGGTCCGTTGGAGAAAATCATGCGCACTTCTGCCGAATTGCCGGAAATTATCCGACACGATCTGGACATCATAGACCGTAACAGCCAGCGACTGCTATTTTTGGTCAACCAATTATTGGATTTCCGGAAAGTGGAAAAAGAAGGACTGAAAATGAAATTCGCTTCCTACCGCATCGGAGAGGTGGTAAAAGCTGTATGTGAACGATTCAAGCCATCCATCACCCACAATGGCAAACAATTCGAAGCCGAGTATCCGGATGATAGTTTCACCGCTGTAATAGATAGTGAAGCCATTACGAAGCTGGTAAGTAACCTGTTGACAAACGCCAACAAATATACCAAGGACTATGTCAAAATAGAATGCAAAGAACAGCCCGACCACCAGACTTTTGTCATTAAGGTTTCAGACAATGGAATGGGTATCAGCAAGGATGAACAGAAAAAGATATTCAAGCCTTTCTATCAGGCCATGGACAACAAACCGGGCACAGGCATCGGACTGAGCATTGTAAAAAGTATCGTAGAAGCACACAATGGTAGTATTGAAGTGAAATCAGAAGTGGGAAAGGGAAGTTCGTTCATTGTTACCCTGCCCATAACACAACCTGAAAGTGTGCAAGAAGCAAGCGCTACAACACTGAATCCAAGTATTCCCGAAGACATCATTCAGGAATCCCTTCCGACCATTCAGCTGTCGGACAAGAAGAAGCCAAACATGCTCATTGTAGACGACAATGAAGAAATGCTGAACTTCCTGACAAGCAGTTTTACTGAAAAATACACCATATTCACGGCCGAAGACGGACTCCAGGCACTGTCGATACTCAAAGAAAACGAAATGACACTGATTGTCAGCGACTGGATGATGCCGAATATGAATGGCGTCGAACTCTGCAAGGCAGTACGTGCCAACCAAGCTACCAGCCATATACCATTTATTCTGCTGACCGCAAAGACGGACAACGCTTCAAAGATAGAAGGTATGGATTGCGGTGCCGATGCTTACATCGAAAAACCATTCTCCGTACAATATCTCGAAGCATGCATCAAGAATCTGGTAGATTTGCGTACATTGCTGCACAAGAAATTCTCACAAATACCGACCATGCCACTTGCAAGCATCGCCAACAACTCTACGGACGACCAGTTCCTGCACCGCATGAACGACATCATTGAAGAGAATTTCTCCAATCCGGAGCTGTCTGTCGACTTCCTGGCCGAACGCCTCTGCATCAGCCGTTCCGGACTATTCGCCAAAATCAAGACATTGGCCAACATCACCCCTAACGAACTGATTCAAGTGGTACGTCTGAAAAAGGCCGCCGCCTTGTTATTGGAAAACAAGTACCGCATCAACGAAATCTGCTACATGATAGGTTTCAACAACCCATCCTACTTCAGTAAATGTTTCCAGAAGCAGTTTGGTATGAAACCGGGTGAATTTGCCAGCGGCAAAGGCATCAAGCTCCCAGAAACAGGAGAACCGAAAAATTGATTTCATGAATAATCTTCCATCCATTCGAAAAAATGCTTGGATGAGAACATAAAAAAAGGAACGAGTGTCATAAATATATTTTAGGCGCGGATTACACGGATTAACACGGTTTTTAGTGTATGTTTACATCATATTTATCCGTGCAATCCGTGTAATCCGCGCCTAAAAAAAAGGTGGATGTGCATTTCGACACACCCACCCCCGTTAAATACATTCTATCAATAATTGTTCTTCTTCACTTCAAAGTATGCCTGCGGATGGATACAAGCCGGACAAACTTCAGGTGCTTCTGTTCCTACATGGATATAGCCACAGTTACGGCATTGCCATACAGTTTCTTCCGCTTTCTTGAACACTGTGCCATTTTCCACATTCGCCAACAAAGCCAAATATCTTTCTTCGTGACCCTTTTCAGCAACAGCGATGTTGCGGTACATAGTAGCGATTTCTGGGAATCCTTCCTTTTCAGCCACATCGGCAAAGTGAGGATAGTCAGCACTCCATTCTTCATTTTCGCCGGCAGCGGCTGCACGCAGGTTTTCAGCAGTCGTACTGATGATACCAGCCGGATAAGAAGCAGTGATTTCCACCATGCCACCTTCGAGCCACTTGAACATTTTCTTGGCATGTTCCTTTTCCTGGTCAGCTGTTTCCTGGAAGATAGCCGAAATCTGTTCAAAACCTTCCTTCTTTGCAACACTTGCAAAGTAAGTATAACGCATTCTTGCTTGTGATTCACCTGCAAATGAAGTCAACAAATTCTTTTCTGTCTGTGTACCTTTGATACTCTTTCCCATAATTGTCAGATTTATTAGTTAGTATTATTTTGATTATCTCTTTGGTTTTTATTGCAAATATAATAATAAATTTCATATTTGTAATAATTACAATCGTATTTAAGATTCTTTAAGGAAAAGGCAGTCTGCTAAGACTGCAAGATTAATACAAAACAGGAAGCAAAATGTTCAGAATGAGAAGAAAGTGCATAAAAAGAGGCATAATCGTATGCTATTCTTTAAAAAATACCTAATTTTGCACCCTATTTTTAAAAATTGTAAATTCAGGTAACAAATGAAAGCATTTGAATTCAAACCCAAGCTCCTGACTTCCCTCAAGAACTATTCAAAAGAAAACTTCATGGCCGACCTTATGGCCGGTATCATCGTAGGTATTGTAGCTCTTCCATTGGCCATTGCCTTTGGTATCGCCTCCGGAGTTTCGCCGGAAAAAGGTATCATTACCGCTATCGTTGCAGGTTTCATCATCTCCCTATTGGGAGGAAGCAAGGTGCAAATCGGTGGCCCGACCGGTGCATTTATTGTCATCATCTACGGCATCATCCAAGAATATGGTGTCGGTGGGCTTACCATAGCGACCCTTATAGCGGGTATACTCCTTATATTATTAGGAGTGTTCAAACTGGGAGCAGTCATCAAGTTCATTCCCTATCCCATCATTGTCGGGTTCACCAGCGGTATTGCTGTCACTATCTTCACGACTCAAATCGGTGATGTGCTGGGACTTACAGAGACCGTATTGGATGCCAACGGACAGGAGATTCTTGTTCCGTTGAAAACACCCGGTGACTTTATCGGCAAATGGCTTGCTTATTTCAAGCACATGGATACCGTCAATTGGTGGAATGCCATCGTCAGCATTGCCAGTGTGCTTATCATTGCCCTTACCCCCCGTTTCTCCAAGAAGATACCTGGCTCATTGGTAGCCATTGTCGTCATGACCATTGTTGTATATCTGATGAAGATGTATGGAGGTATCACTTGCATTGACACTATCGGCGACCGCTTCATCATCCAATCAGAATTACCCGATGCCGTAGTTCCCGAACTGAACTGGGATGCCATCAGAAACCTCTTTCCTGTAGCCATCACCATTGCTGTGCTGGGTGCTATTGAATCTTTGCTTTCAGCAGCTGTTGCAGACGGGGTAATCGGCGACCGTCATGATTCAAATACCGAACTGATAGCGCAAGGCATAGCCAACGTTGTGGCACCGATTTTTGGCGGTATCCCCGCAACCGGAGCCATTGCCCGCACCATGACCAATATCAACAATGGTGGACGCACCCCGATAGCAGGCATCATACACGCAGGGGTATTGTTACTCATCCTATTGTTCCTCATGCCGCTGGCCCAATACATTCCTATGGCCTGTCTGGCCGGTGTATTGGTCATCGTTTCGTACAACATGAGCGGATGGCGCACATTCAGAGCCTTGATGAAGAACCCGAAGTCAGATGTCAGCGTCTTGCTGATAACTTTCTTCCTGACCGTCATCTTCGATTTGACGATTGCCATTGAAGTGGGTCTGGTCATTGCTTGTGTCCTGTTCATGCGTCGTGTGATGGAGACAACCGAAATCTCTGTCATCAAGGATGAAATTGACCCCAACAACGAGTCAGACTTGGAGGTTCACGAAGAACACTTGATGGTACCGAACGGAGTGGAAGTATACGAAATAAACGGCCCTTATTTCTTCGGTATTGCTACCAAATTCGAGGAACTGATGTCACAACTTGAAGATACCGACCGTCCGAAAGTGCGTATCGTGCGTATGCGAAAAGTTCCGTTCATCGATTCCACCGGTATCCACAATCTGGCTACACTGTGCGAAATGTCGCAGAAGGAAAACATACAGATTGTACTTTCGGGTGTAAACGAAAAGGTCAACAATGTATTGAAGAAATCGGGATTCTATACGCTGTTGGGCGAAGAAAACATTTGTCCGAACATCAATATAGCATTGGAACGGGCTACAGAAATCATCAGCAAATAAATTGTAGCGAACATATAATTAAAGGGGGTGGACCATCCAGTCCACCCCCTTTAATTTGTATCTTATAGATACTTCATTATTTCTTCTGCCAGAGGTTGAAATCGTCGAAAGCAACCCAGCCTTCGGTGTCGGAGTAGGTGGTGTGATAGAAACCTACCTTCAAAGTCTTGCCAGCCAATTCCTTGAGTTCAACAGGCGAACCGGCCTTGTCGGTCCAAGTCTTGCCATCGAAACTGGTGCGGATGTAGAATACATCGCCTATACGTTCTATCTGTACGTATGGATTGTAGTCCCAGCCATTAGCCGACGGGAACTGCGGACGACCGATGTGAGGACCTACTACGGTGAGCATATTACCGCAATTGTAGCTGGGGAAAGCACCAATCTGAAGAATGGTCTGTGCAGAGGCATTGGAGTCGTCGAGCACCAGGATACCACCTTCGTTGTAAGCAGGCGATTTCTTTTCTTCTTCTCCAGCCATAGCGGCTACCTTACCCTGCACAATGAAGTCGCCTTTCACTTCCTTATATTGAAGTACACCATTTTCGGCCTTGTTCACATTGAAGTTGGTACCGGCCGAGGTGAGTTTCAACACACCGTTTTCTACAGATACAGTGGCCTTCTTGGGCAAGTTCACGCCATCCCAATTGTGGGTGTTGCCCGAGAAATCGTCGGCAAAGTGAGTGAACATGCCTTCGGGGATGTTGACATCCAAAGTAAGAGTCTTCTTGAAAGTACCGCTATCGTCGGTAATGGTTACGAAGCACTTCTGTTCACTCTTGCCATCGGTCGAGAGCAGGAGGGAGGAATTGTTGGTTCCTTCACTCATAGCACATTCAGTAGCAGCCTTATCGGAAGTGGTTCCGAACTCGTAGGTCAGCAAACCTGATTCAATCTTCTCACCCTTTTCGTCCACTACCATTACTTCAATGAGGCTGGGAGAAAGGATGCGGGGTTTGAGTGCCAATTCGCCATCGAAAGAAATCTTGTCGTCGGTATCCGACTTTTCTTCATAAACGGCTTTGACATCAGCAGCACTGAAGGCCTTGTCATAGAACTGAAGCGAGTGGATGTAACCGCTGAACGGATTGCCACCATCCATCGATGCACCCAAGGTGATGTACTGGGCCGGATGAAGGGTGAGGAACATGTTTCTTTCCAGTATCTGCTTGCCATTGAGGTAAACCCGTTCGGTATATCCGTCGAAAGTGATGACCCAATGCTGCCATTGGCCTTCGCCTTCCTTGATTTCCTTTTCAGCGCCGGCATTTTCAAACCAGCCGATGTGAGAGATCAATCCTTCTTCCGAGTCAAGACCCTGACGGAATTCCAAAGTAGAGAAGTCATGACGGATGGTAGAGAACTCGGCAACGGTTTCAATGCCACCTACCAAGGGGTTCAATGTCCATGCCACGATGGTGTGTGGGGCATTGTAAGTAATGGTCTTGGGCAATCCGAAATCACTCTTCAGATTCTGCTGGCCATTGAAATAGAAACCATATTTACCGTTCTTCACTTCAACAATCACTTCCTTATCGCCGGTAAACACGCCACCGGTGCGATTTGCGATTTCTTTAACCTTGATGGACTTTCCTTGAGCGTAATCGTCGGCATTGATATCGACAATCTTATTGCCTTGCTGAGCGGTCTTTTCATGTTCTTCGGGCTCGATATCCTTCTTGTGAATCCACGGATATCCACCCAACAACGCCTCTTCATCTACCGCTCCATCGGGAAGAAGAGTCTTCGGGTCGGCTCCTTCTGTAGCCTTATATACCTTCACATTCCAAATGGCGGGGAAGTGACCGTTCTTCTGGGTATCGGTAATGGTGATGCGGATGTAGCGGGCCTTTACATCGCCTTCGTCAATCATCGGCGAACCTTGGTATACATTGTCGCGCTTGTCGGCATACATGTTCCAGGTATTACCGTCTTCCGAAGTCTCAATCATATATTGGTAGAAGAATACGGTGTATTCGAATTGCGTCCAGATTTGGTTGAATTCCTTGGCTTCGCCCAAATCGATGGTAATGCTTTCAGCACCGTGGCAATTCTTGGCACGCCACAAGGTAGCGTTGTTGTCGTCAACGGCATATTCGGGCTTGAACCAGTCGCTATATACTGACGAAGCGGTTACCTTGGCACCAAAAGCTAAGTTCTCGAACTTGGCAGTTTGGGCATTCTGTACCAACGAAGCAGGGAGCAGACCTTCGTGAGTAGGGTCAATCTTCAGGATGGCTCCGTTTTCGTCGAACTTCATTTCGTCGATACATACCTGCCGGTTGAATCCGTGGAGTGACTTAGGCAAACCATGGCGGTGGTAAACAATGTAATAATTGTCGCCATCGACCAACATAGAGTGGTGGCCGGTGCCCTGGATGGTCATATCTTCAGTATACTCCAAGATACAGCCCTTGTATTCATAAGGTCCCATCGGGCCTTCGGTGCTGGTAGCATATTGCACACGGTAGGTATGGTCGTGGCAAGAACCCGAAGAGTAAGTGAAATAATAGATTCCGTTGCGCTTGAACACGAAAGGCGCTTCGAAGAAGTCCTTGATTTCGGTGTTCAGAATAAGCTTCTTGTCGGTAAAGCTCTTGCCATCTTCGGCCAACTTGGCAACACCGCAACCAAAACCTTCATAAATGCCCCAAGTACCGAAATAGAGGTATTCCGATCCGTCGTCATCACGGAAGAGCTGGGGGTCGAGAGTAATGGCATTGTGTACAAAGCGGTCTTCCACCAGAATGGCATCGGGAGCACCCAGACGGTTCTTCCATGGGCCGATAGGGGAATCGCTTTCACCCACATAAATCACACAAGGAGTACAATAGTAATAACGGTAAGTGCCATCGGGCTGCTGAACCACATCGGGAGCCCAAACCACTTCGGTGGTAGGCCAGTTCATGGTTACATTCTTCCAGTTGACAAAGTCCTTCGACATCCATACCTGGGCAGGGCCATAACCGTTACCGGTACCATCGGTGGTGGCATAGATGTAATAGGTATCACCAAACTTCTTGATGGTGGGGTCGGCAAAATAACCGGGGAGAAGCGGATTGCCGGCACCAGGCGTGTTCCACTTCACGCTGTTGTCTTCCTTAACCTGTGTTGCACACGAGGTAGCTACCAAAAGCATAAGCATGGCAGCTGCTTTCATAAAGATTTTCATATTATTACATTTTAGTTTAACTTCAAGGTTGGCATAGTGGGAACCACTATAATGGCAAAGATAATTCTTTTGAAAAGAAGCGCCAAAACCTTCGTACTCTTTTGTTATAAGTTGGATTTTTGTGGTATAAAAATACCCTCATTTTAGGGGGTGACCAGCGTATTAATATCCTCCGACCAGCATCTTACTTTCCTCCGACCAAGAGCGTACTTTCCTCCGAGCAGGAGCGGCCGTTCCTGGTCACCAGCAAAGTATGCTCCTGGTCACCAAGAACGGCCTGCGCTGGTAGGGGCAGACAAAACCTTCACATTTTGTACACAGGGATACAGCGAATGCCATTGGATGAGCCGTCCAAAAGCCTATCAAAGTTTCCGTGCAGAATGAATGATTTCAAGAAGGCTGACAGAAGAATTCCGATAGCGGGCCCGGCTCTTTTCACCGCGCCAACGGATAGCGTTCTGGGGACAATGATGCGTACATGCCCCGCAACCGATACAGAAAGAGTTCACCGTAGGACGATGGCCGTACATCGAAATGTTCCCCATAGGACAAACACTACTACATACACCACATCCGTTACACTTAGATTCCTCCACACGATGGCGATGATAAGGATTCCCCATAAAGCCAAGCACCAGACGCGTAAAGGAACCGGCCAAACGACCGAATAAACTTACACGCTGAATACCTACTTTACGTTCCTCCACTTCCTTGTACAATCGAGCCAACTGACGGGGTACATCCTTCTTGGGAAGTTTCTTCAACTGGCTCTCTACATCCCACAAAGGAACGTAGTTGTCCACCATGCAAATAGAAGTAATAAAATTGAACGCATTACCGCAATTTTTGCCGTATTCATCGAGAATTTTGCATACATCACCACACATTTCCCCATAAGTGACTACCCCAAAAAGATAAGGCGTATTCAATGTCACTTTACGCAGAAAAAGGCTGACGGGCATGGGGATATCAGAGAAATGGCAGGGGAACACCACTCCAATGGCGTCATCTTCAAAACAAAGTTTGTCGCTATCAAAAACAGAGGGTATGGACACGCATCTGCCGCCCAAGGATTTGGCAACTTCCAAACTGTTTCCGGTTGCTGTGAAATAGAAGATGGTCATAGTGGTATTGAAATGTTAACAGCAAAGGTAGTTATTTTACGGAAATAACAAAAAATAACTCATAATTTTCAATATTTTTGCCAACCATAATGAAAACGTTATTCGTATGTATACACTTTTATTAGTCATCATCTACATCGCATTTGTTTCATTAGGGCTGCCCGACTCCGTATTGGGAGCAGCATGGCCCTCGATGCACCAAACCTTACAGGTACCCGAAGGATATGCCGGACTCATTACGCTGCTCATCTATACGGGAACTACCATTTCAAGCATGGCTACAGGCTGGCTCAACCAGCGGTTGGGAACCGGGAAAGTCATATTGTTCTCTGTCATGCTCACCGCCATAACCATGTATGGGTTCTCAATCTCCGACCATTTCCTGCAGTTATGCGCTTGGGCGCTTCCCTATGGTCTGGGAGGCGGATGCATAGATGCCACCCTGAACAATTATGTAGTGCTTCACTACAAGCCCAGACATACCAGTTTCCTACATTGCTTCTGGGGATTGGGAACTATCATCAGTCCGCTGATTATGGGAGCATTCCTCGAACGGGGAGGTATGTGGATGCAAGGGTATCAGGTTATAGCCATATTTCAAATGGTGTTGACCGGAATATTGTTCCTTTCACTCCCGTTATGGAAGAAAACAGAAGAAGCAGAAACCGTAACAGAACATGAAGCGGAAACGGAAACATTGCCATTCATGGCCTTATTCCGCACCCGGGGAGTCAAAGCATCCGTTGCCGCCTTCTTTTGCTATACTTCCATTGAAACTTCTATCGGGCTTTGGGCCAGTTCCTTTCTAATAGATGCGCGCGGAATAGACATTGTCACCGCTACACGATGCAGCATGTTGTTCTTCATAGGCATTATGTCCGGAAGGATTATTTCAGGATTCATATCCGAACGTTTCGGCGACCTGCCACTCATCCGATGGGGTATCGCACTATCTGCCGTGTCTTCGGTTCTTTTGCTTCTGCCTTCCGGTTCGTCCCTCCTGCCATTCAGCGCACTGATACTCATGGGTGTCGGATGCGGCCCCATCTTCCCCTGCATGATCCACCATTCACCTTGTTTGGTAGGCACCGCCAATTCACAGACGCTCATTGGAATGCAACTTGCTGCCGCATCGGCCGGCTCCATCCTGATGCCCGCCCTCTTCGGAGTCATTGTCCAGCACCTCCACATCGGGTTTCTCCCTCTTTATGCCTTGTTGTTCTCGTTCCTGCTGATGGTGTGTTTACACCGGTTGCCCGTCTGCCATACACCCAATCATCAGGCTAGTGAATCCATGTAAATAAAGGCAAAGTAACACTTAATAACATACGCGCACGCGTTAAATCGTTTTTCTTTGCTATCTTTGCGCCCGTTGAACATTAACGATACAATAATATTTCATGAAACAGTACAAATTTGTGAACAATCTGACAGGATGGCTCGCCTTTCTTATTGCAGCCATAACCTACTGCCTTACAGTAGAGCCTACTGCCAGCTTTTGGGATTGCCCTGAATTCATTACTACCGGATACAAACTTGAAGTAGGACATCCACCCGGTGCTCCTTTCTTCATGCTTACCGCCAATCTATTCAGCCAATTTGCTTCCGACCCTACACAGGTTGCCTATATGGTCAATATCATGAATGCCCTGATGAGTGCAGCCTGCATCATGTTCTTGTTCTGGAGCATCACACACCTGGTCAAGAAACTGGTGTGTCCTGAAGACGCTGCTATGACCACCGGAAAAACCATCACCATCATTGCATCAGGGTTGGTGGGAGCATTGGCATATACCTGGAGCGACACTTTCTGGTTTAGCGCCGTTGAAGGAGAAGTATATGCCTATTCCAGCCTTTTCACCGCTGTCGTGTTCTGGTTGATACTGAAGTGGGAAACAGTGGCCAATGAACCCGGAAGCGACCGATGGCTTATCCTTATCGCCTACCTCATGGGGCTCAGCATCGGTGTACACTTGCTCAACTTGCTTTGTATTCCTGCCATCGTATTGGTATACTACTATAAGAAGAATCCTGACGCCAACTTGAAAGGAAGCCTTTTGGCCCTTACAGCCTCTGCAGCACTTATTGCCGCTGTTCTATACGGCATTGTACCTGGTGTGGTGAAAGTAGGCGGATGGCTCGAACTCTTCTTTGTCAACACACTTGACATGCCTTTCAATACGGGTGTCATCGTCTATATCATTCTTTTAGCTGCCATTATCCTATGGGGTGTATATGAAAGTTATACAGAGAAAAGCCGCAAACGGATGAATCTGTCTTTCCTCGCCACCATTGCCATGACAGGTATTCCTTTCTACGGACATGGAACAAGCAGCATCGTTATCGGTTTACTCGTTCTTGGTGCACTCGCAGCCTATCTCTTTGCCAAGCTCAGTCCGAAATGGCAAATCAGTGCACGCACATTGAATACTGCTTTATTGTGTATCATGATGATTATGGTGGGCTATTCTTCCTATGCCCTCATTGTCATCCGTTCCACAGCCAATACGCCGATGGACCAGAACTCACCGGAAGACATCTTCACCTTGGGAGAATATTTGGGACGCGAACAGTATGGTACACGCCCGTTATTCTACGGAAAGACATTCAGTTCAAAACCCGCTCTTGAAGAAGTGGAAGGCGGATGCCGTTACGTCATCAAGAAAGGAGCACCCGTTTACCAACGCAAGGAGAAAGCTTCGCCCGATGAAAAGGACCGCTATGAAATTATCCGCTATAAAGATGATTACATCTATGCACAGAACATGCTCTTCCCGCGTATGTACAGCGAAAAGCATGTTGAAGGATACGACAGTTGGGTAGGCGGCTTTGAAGGCAAGCAAGTTCCCTACAACCAATGCGGAACCATAATGATGGTAAATGTACCCACCCAGTGGGAAAACATCAAGTTCTTTTTCAACTACCAAGTGAATTTCATGTACTGGCGTTACTTCATGTGGAACTTTGCCGGACGTCAGAATGACATACAGGGACAAGGAGAAATCGAACACGGAAACTGGATAACCGGTATTCCTTTCATCGACAATATATTGGTAGGCAATCAGGAATTCCTTCCATCTGACCTCAAGAACAACAAGGGGCATAACGTATTCTACTGCTTGCCGCTCTTGTTGGGTCTCATCGGACTCTTCTGGCAAGCCTACAAGACCCACACTGTTACCGCAGCCGATGGCACAACCTATGAACGACAGACCGGCATCCAACAATTCTGGATTGTCTTCTTCCTGTTCTTCATGACCGGACTTGCCATTGTTCTGTATTTGAACCAGACACCGATGCAGGTTCGCGAACGTGACTATGCTTATGCCGGTTCCTTCTATGCTTTCTCCATTTGGATTGGCATGGGAGTAGCTGGAGTGGCGCAATGGTTACAAAAGAAGTTGGGTGAAAAGCCTGCTGCTATCGTAGCCGCTGTAGCTTGTTTGTGCATTCCTGTTCAAATGGTAAGCCAAACTTGGGACGACCACGACCGAAGCGGTCGATATGCATGTACCGAATTCGGTCAGAACTACCTCGATACTTTGCCTGAAGAAGGTAACCCCATCATCTATACCAATGGGGACAACGACTCATTCCCGTTGTGGTACGGACAAGAAGTGGAAGGCTACCGTACCGATGCCCGTGTATGTAACCTCAGTTACTTGCAGACCGATTGGTACATCGACCAAATGAAACGTGCTGCATACGACTCTCCTGCCCTTCCCATCGACTGGAAGCGAATAGAGTACGTACAAGGTACCAACGAATATGTAGAAGTCCGTCCTGAAGTGAAGGAAACAATTGACAACTTCTATAAGCAGAATCCTGAAGAAGCCGCCAAATCCTTCGGCGAGAACCCCTATGAAGTCAAGAACGTCTTGAAATACTGGGTACGTGAAGCCAAGAATGGCCTCAAGATGATACCGACCGACAGCCTTGTTATCAAGCTGGACAAGGAAGCCATCAAACGTTCGGGCATGATGATACCTAAAGAATTGAACGGTGAAATACCCGAGTATATGCACATTTCACTCAAAGGAAAGGACAAGCTCTACAAGAGTGAATTGATGATGCTTGAAATGCTGGCCAATCATAATTGGGAACGACCCATTTACATGGCCATTACCGTTGGAGCCGATAACCACCTGAACCTGACAGACAACTTTATGCAGGAAGGGCTGGCTTATCGTATCACACCATTCAATACCACCAAGCTCAATGCACGCATCGACAGCGAAAAAATGTACGACAACTTGATGAACAAATACAAGTTCGGAAACATCAGCGATGCCGATGTCTACCTTGATGAAACCGTATTGCGCATGAGTCAGACTCACCGCCGTATGTTCATACAGCTGGCCAGTCAGCTCATCAGCGAAGGAAAGATGGACAAGGCTCAAAAAGCACTCGACTATAGCCTTGAAGTCATACCTGCCGCCAAGGTACCACACGACTATATGTTCAACTCCAAGGACATGGCCAACCTTTACATCCTATTGGGTGACACTGAAAAGGCCAAACTGATATTGAACGACTTGGCCAACACAGCAGTAGAATACATTACCTGGTACTTGAGCTTGAACGAAAACCAGCTGATAAACAGCTATGGTGAATGTGCACAACATTTGTCCAACTTGAACCAGATAAACAAGAGTTTTGCCCAGATTGTGGACATGGATGGAAGCAAGAGCAAGGACATGCAGGAACAATCGGCCAAAGTAGCATTGCACTACGCACAGAAGTTCGACGAACTTTATGAAGCACTCAAAACCCGTTTGGGAATAGAAGAATAACCATTCGTCCGGTGGGCAGCAATGTCCACCGGACAAATATCAAGAATCATGTTCATAGAGCAACCTCCACGTATCATCCGCTGGCTTTACCCACGTGCCTATTGGCGCATGGATAAGAATGTAAAAGCTGTCTACCTGACTTTCGACGACGGCCCCATACCAGGCATCACTCCGTGGGTACTGGACTTGTTGGACAAATACCACATCAAAGCGACCTTCTTCCTGGTGGGTGACAATGTGAGAAAGCATCCCGAAGAGTTTAAAATGATTGTAGAACGGGGACATCGCCTCGGGAACCACACTTATAACCACATACGAGGCTTTGAATACCTGAGCAAGAATTACTTGGAGAATACGGACAAAGCCAACGAACTGATACAGACAGACCTTTTCCGTCCCCCTCACGGACACATGCGATGGGGACAATACATGATTCTTCGCAACAAATACCGCATAGTGATGTGGGACTTGGTTACACGTGATTACAGCAAATGTCTGAATGGTCCCCAAGTATTAGGGAAAGTGAAAAAATACGTCCGTAACGGTTCCATCATTACGTTCCATGACTCCATCAAAAGTGAAAAGAACTTGAAGTATGCACTTCCCAAGGCTATTGAATGGTTGTTGGAACAGGGATATGAGTTCAAGGTGTTTGACTGATACCTATCATTTGTATTGGCTCAGAATGACACAAACCTTATCCTGAAAATCACGCGCCTTCTTCAATTTCAACACATTCTGATTGATGATGACAAAAGCCAATTGGTGTCCGTTGGCTGCTTTCACATATCCCGCCAATGAGCTTACTCCCGTCACAGACCCCGTCTTGGCACGCACATTCCGATGCGCCGTAGTACGTTTCATCCGATTCTGCAAGGTCCCGTCAATCCCTGCAATGGGAAGGGAATCGTAAAGCGGTATGAAAATATCACGATGATAATAGGCGTATTTCAAATATTCAAGCAACAATTCCGGCGAAAGGTAATTATACAATGAGACACCACTGCCGTCTGCTATCCGGTAGTCCGCCGGATCGAAACCCAACTCCTTTTTCATAAAGTCCTTCACCGCATCTGTTCCGTCTTCTACGCTTACACGTCTTCCCTCCGTATGTTGGGCCGCCAAATGAAATAACAATGACTCGGCACACAGATTGTCACTTTCCTTCAAGGCTTCTTCCAACACTTCACCTAGGGGACGATGAAGAGTAAACAACTCGGTGATAGAGTCATTGGGAGTCGGAGTGCTGGAAAAGGTCCATTCGCCCGTCGCGATACCTTCCCGATTCAGGCGTTCAACAAAAGTATGCACAAAAAAGTCCTGCGACGGATAGATACTAAGCTTCTTGGTAGTAGCCCGTGTTACATTTCCCGAAATCAGAATCCGGTTATTATGGAACATCCAGTCACGCGTTATCGCCAATTTACCGGCTGACGGAGAATGAGCCTTCGCCCTATTCTCAACTCGATAATAGCTGGAAGCAGGTACACACTCCACTGCCGGCAAGGAATCTTTCACCACAGGAGAAACCTTAACTTCCACACATCCCCTTTGCAGCATCAATGGTGACAAATAAGGTTGAAAAGAATTCGGAGAATCATCCCATGACCAACCGGGTCCCCAATAGACAGAATCGGTCATCGAAATATCAGCAACCAACGTATCGGCAATGCAACGGATACCGCTGGCCGCTACCATCCGTACAAGACTGTCCAAATCTTCATCCATCAGCTCCGGGTCAAAACCTCCAACCAGATACAGATTACCCTTCAACGTATCATTCTCTATTTTTCCCGAATAGCACAAACGAGTATCCAGCGTATAGTCACTCCCCAACCGAGCCAATGCCGTAACGGAGGTGACCAGTTTCTCAACAGATGCCGGCCTGTAGAGCTTCTCGCTCTGATGACGGTATAGCGATTCACCGGTAGTCAGGTCAAATACCGTTATACCCACTTCGGAAGTCTTCAGAAACTCTTCGTGCAACAGCGTATCAATGCGTTGCTCCCATGTTTGGGCATTCATTCCAAACATGGGAAGCACACATAAAATAAAGAAAAGTACGTTTTTCATTCCTTATATATATAGGAGAAGAATCAGAACTCACGGAAAATTTCTCCGGCTGTCGGATGGGGGAATACATAACGTTTCCAATCCTCCAACTTCTTGCCATCTTCGATAGCCATTCCCGCCAAAACAATCAGTTCAGAAGCCGGATTACCGAACATGCTGGCACCCAATAAAGTACCATCATCGGCTACAAGTACCTTGCACACACCATTCACACCCTCATTTTCGGCCACAAATCGTCCGGAGTAAGCCATCGGGAGCTTGATGGCGCTATATGAGATATTATCTTTCTGCAACGACTCCTCACTGGCACCTACCGATGCTATTTCCGGATTGGTATATACAATGCCTGGAATGGCACGGTAACTCATCGCATCCTGCTTGCCAAGAATGTGGTGAACAGCCACCTCAGCCTCGCGAACCGCAGTATGAGCCAACAACGAAACTCCGTTCAAGTCGCCACATACATAGACACCGGGAACAGACGACTGAAGATGTTCATCCACCTTGATACATCTTCTTTCCGTAAGTTCCAAGCCCAAGTTCTCCAATCCGAAACCTTGTGTAACCGGCCGACGTCCCACACTAAGGAGCAGTTTTTCAGCCTCAACGCTTCCCGTTCCTTCCGCATTCTCATAGGAAACAACCGTTCCTCCTTCCGATTTCGACAAAGCGGTTACTTTCGTGCTCAGCAGGAACTTGATACCCTTCTTGGCATAATCAGCACGCAGCATGGCCGACAATTCCTTATCCATGCCGCCCAATATTTCGTCCATCATTTCGATGACCGTCACTTGAGTACCCATGCTACAGAAGAAAGAAGCGAATTCCATACCTATCACTCCCCCACCTACAATAACCAATGAAGCGGGCAGTTCTTTATTGTCCAACGCATTGCGATGTGTCCAATAGTCAACCTCAGCCACTCCAGGAATGGGTGGAATGAAGGTTTCACTTCCTGTACAGAGCAACAGGTTCTCGCATTCATAAGTATCTTCGCCACACTGTATGGTATGTGCATCGATGATAGAAGCTTCGCCATTCACAATATTCACCTGATGGGCGGTGAGCTTAGCCTTGATACCCAACACCAGCTTGCGTACCACCTTCTGCTTGCGGACCACAATTTTAGCCAAGTCGAAAGAAGCTTCAGGAACCGTCACTGCATATTTTCCGGCATGTTTGGCATAATCGTATACCTTTGCAGAATAAAGCAATGTCTTTGTGGGGATGCATCCTTCATTCAGACAAACTCCTCCAAGGCTGTTCTTTTCAAACAGCACAACGCTCAGGCCTGCTTTGCCTGCCGCTTCAGCAGCTGTATAACCCGCCGGGCCGCCGCCAATAATTGCCAATTGGTATTTCATGGTATTTTACGGAATATAATTTGTATTTTTGTGCAAGATAGACATTTTTTTCAGTATCATTGCAACGTTTCTGCGAAAGTTTGCGTCTAATAAGGAAAGAAACCATAAAAACAAAGAAGAATATGAAAAAGAATCTGTATGTGTGGGCAATGCTCATGGTTGTCAGCCTCTTCACTTCAGCTTGCAAGGAGGTATTTGTTCCCAGTAAGGAATACATCACCCAAAAGGTATCGGTGGATGCGTTTGACGCCATCGAAGCCCATACCGCCATCAAGGTGGTGTACACGCAAGTCAGCACCCACCAGTCCATCGAAGTTTATGCTCCCGACAACATGATGGAATACATCGAAGTCAAGGTAGAGAACAATACACTTGTCGCCTCCCTCAAGCTGCCCAAGATGGGATTTGTCATCAAAGGGGACTATACCGCCGAAGTGCGGGTTACGGCACCGGCTGTACGCAAAGTGACCGCATCGAGCGCCAGCGAAATCATTTTGGAAAGAGGTCTGAGAAACCCGAATCCTGTAAGTCTGGAAGCATCGAGTGCCGCCCAAATCAAAAGTGGGAAAATCACCAGCCAGGAAGTTTCACTTCTTGCTACAAGCAGCGGCAGCATAACGGTGAAGAATATCCATAGCCAAGGTTTCAAGGCTGAAAGCAACAGTGCGGGCAATATCAACATTCTGGAAATGAGTTCGGAAGTGGTGGAAGCAGAAGCCAACAGTGCAGGCAAAGTAGAGTTGAAAGGAAACTGCATGCGGGCTACGCTGACGGCATCGAGTGCCGGAAACCTGAATGCCAGCGAACTGACAGCCGGACACGTCACTGCTGATGCCAGCAGTGCAGGCAATGTATTCTGTCATGCGAACGAATCCTTGAAGGCCAATGCCTCATCCGCCGGAAACGTTAAATATAAAGGAGAACCGAAGGACTTGTCCATACCTGAAAAGGGAGGTGTCCAACGAATGGAATAACAAGAATCCGTGCCTAAAAAATAGTGGATGTGCATTTCGACACACCCACATTCTTTGTTAAATGGCGTAATGCCCTTTGATGTAATCCAAGATGCTGAAAAGCTCCTTCACCGTCTCGGCACGCAGCATGGCAATGCGCGTTTCCTTGAAGTTGGGTATGCCCTTGAACATCGGCGAATTGGCCAAATGGCGACGCACATGAAGGATGCCCCGTCGTTCGTCCAACATGTTTACACTGTCCAATACCTGTTGGCGAAGAGTCTCCATTTTCCAGTCAAACGACAAAGGCGGGAGTTCTTCACCGGTCTGCAGATAGTGCTTCACTTCCTTGAATATCCAGGGACGTCCGAAACTGGCACGACCTATCATAATACCATCCACTCCATATTTCTCGAAACATTCCTTGGCGCGTTGGGGAGTAGTGACATCTCCGTTGCCGATAATGGGAATGTGAATGCGCGGATTCTTCTTGATGTCGCCTATCAGTGTCCAGTCGGCCTCACCCGTATACATCTGTGCACGTGTCCGGCCATGTACGGTCAATGCCTCGATGCCACAATCCTGCAACTGCTCGGCCAAATCCACAATAATCCGATGGTCATGATCCCATCCCAAACGGGTCTTTACCGTTACGGGTATCTTCACGGCATCCACCACGGCTTTGGTAATCTCCAGCAGCAAAGGGATATTCTGAAGCATGCCTGCACCGGCGCCTTTTCCTGCCACCCGTTTCACAGGACATCCGAAATTGATATCAAGAATGTCGGGCTTCGCTTCTTCCACTATCTTGGCAGCTTCCACCATGGTGGGTACATCCTTCCCATAAATCTGGATAGCCACGGGGCGTTCCTGCTCGTCGATGTTCAACTTCGCCATGGTCTTGTTCACCGATCGTATCAATGCATCAGCTGAAACGAACTCAGTATAAACCATATCCGCCCCAAACCGCTTGCACATCAGGCGGAAAGCAGGGTCGGTCACGTCTTCCATCGGAGCCAGAACAACGGGTTGTTCGCCCAAGTCTATATTTCTGATTTTCATTTTTCGTTTTCTTGTTTTTCACCACAGATTGCACAGATTAGCACGGATTTTTCATTTATCTGTGTTAATCTGTGCAATCTGTGGTGTTATTCTGCTGCAAAAATACAGAAAAAACACCTACCTTTGCACAAACAGCAAACAAAACGTTTATGTACGACATCAAAGACTTCGAAATAATGGCACCGGTCGGCTCGCGCGAATCCTTGGCGGCGGCTATTCAGGCAGGTGCCGATTCCATCTACTTCGGTATCGAGAGTTTGAACATGCGGGCACGCTCGGCCAGCACTTTTACCATCAACGACCTGCGCGAAATAGCCCAGATATGTGATGAACACGGCATCAAGAGTTACCTCACCATCAATACCATCATCTATGACGAGGATGTGAAACTGATGCGTACCATCGTGGATGCAGCCAAGGAGGCCGGCATCAGTGCGGTGATTGCTGCGGATGTGGCGGTGATGTCGTATTGCAACGAAGTGGGTCAGGAAGTACACTTGTCCACCCAACTCAATATCAGCAACGCCGAGGCGCTGAAGTTCTATGCCCGCTTTGCCGATGTGGTGGTACTGGCCCGCGAATTGAACTTGAAGCAAGTGCGCGAAATCTATGAGGTGATTCAAAAGGAACAAATCCGTGGCCCGAAAGGAAAACTGGTACGCATCGAAATGTTCTGTCACGGAGCCCTTTGCATGGCAGTATCCGGCAAATGCTACCTCAGCCTGCACGAAATGAACGCCTCGGCCAACCGAGGTGCCTGCATGCAGATTTGCCGTCGGGCATATGAAGTGAAGGACAAGGACAGCGGCGTCGAACTGGAAGTGGACAACAAATACATCATGTCGCCCAAGGACCTGAAGACCATCCACTTCATGGACGAGATGATAGAAGCCGGTGTACGGGTGTTCAAGATAGAAGGCCGCGCCCGTGGTCCTGAATATGTGCGTACCGTGGTGGAATGTTACAAGGAAGCCATCCGTTCCTACCTCGAAGGCACCTTCACAGACGAAAAGAAGGAAGCGTGGGACATTCGCCTGAAGACCGTCTTCAACCGTGGTTTCTGGAATGGCTATTACCTCGGCCAACGCTTGGGCGAATGGAGCCGCAACTATGGCTCGGAAGCTACCGAGCGCAAGGTGTATGTCGGCAAGGGAATCCGTTATTTCTCCAACATCGGTGTGGCTGAATTCCTCGTCGAAGCTGCCGAAATGCAGGTAGGCGACAAGCTTCTCATCACCGGGCCTACCACCGGTGCCCTTTTCTTGACGCTGGAAGAAGCTCGTGTCGACCTCAAACCGGTGGACGTAGTGAAGAAAGGCCAGCGGGTGTCGTTCAAAGTGGACGAAAAGATTCGCCCGAGCGACAAGCTCTACAAGTTAGTCTCCCCAGAGGATTTGAAGAAAAAACCATAGACCGCTCATTGCATGTTACACAAACAATGAAAAATGTAACATGTGCATGATGCAATCCGTAAAAACAAGGCAGATGGACAAGATGCAAAAATCGTCCATCTGCCTTTGTATGATAGTAGTATCCGCTCCTTTCTGGCTGTTCTTTGTATACTATAATTACTAATCTACATTCGACTGATTATCAGCCGTTTGCTATTTGTCTTAAAGGCACCGACCAGCGTATTAATATCCTCCGACCAGCATAGTAATATCCTCCAACCAAGATAGTACTTTCCTCCAAGCAGGAACGGCCGCTCCTGGTCACCAGCATAGTACGCTCCTGGTCACCAGGAAAGTACGCTCGTGGTAGGTGGTGTTTTAATCACTCCGAATCGTTAAGTATATTTATGTACATGTACGACCCTATAATACATATGAGGAAACTGCTTTCATACGTGTCACGGCTATTCAAGTCGCTGATTGTCTGAAGATAGAGGTGAAAGGAAGACGGGAATCCGGCATTCACACGTTTCACAAAGTGGGTGGAAATCCTAACTCAACGTACCAAGACTCATAACTCGGCATACTACGAGTCATAGTACGGCACTTTACGAGTCGTAACTCAATGCTTTACGAGTCGTAACTCAATGCTTTACGAGTCATAACTCAATGCTTTGCAAAGTGCAAAACGTTCCTATGGAAATATCAAAACGTTCGATAGGAAATATCGTGAACTTCCTATGAAAGTTCTTAATACTTCCTATGGTAGTTCGAAAAACTTTCTATGCTTCGTCACTCCTTTCCTCTGCACGCCAATCGTTATGGTGAAACGTGTGAAGAGCGATTTTCTCCTTTCCTTTCACCTCTACGCACTGGCATTCAGGAGATTAACGATGCTTGAAACGTGTGAAAGCAAATAAAAGACAAACATAAAGACGTATTTCAGAAGAAAACCTTTATTTTTGCTTTGTATTTGAAAAGAGTCAGGAGAATATGAAAGATATCATCGCCTTTCTGCGCCGATTGCAAGCCAACAACAACCGCGAGTGGTTCAATGCCCACAAGGATGAGTTCCTCAAAAGTCAGGCACGCTTCCACCAATTGGTAGAGGAAGTCATCAAGGAAATAGCTGCCTACGACCCCGATGTGGTGGGGCTTACCGCCAAGGATTGTACCTATCGCATCTACCGCGACGTGCGTTTCTCGGCCGACAAGAGTCCGTACAAATGTCACTTCGGAGCTTTCATCGCCAAGGGAGGAAAGAAGGCGGGCAATGCCGGATACTATTTCCACATCAGTACCGGTGGCGGCGACTGCTACCCCTATTGCCACATGCTGGCCGCCGGCGACTATTGCTACGAACCCGAAGTGATGAAGATTCTGCGCGAAGACATCTGCTATGGCGAAGGGGATTTCGACCGAATTGTAAAACAGGCAGACGCCGATTTCAAGCTCGACACGGAAGGGGCATTGAAACGCAATCCGAAAGGTTTCCCGGCCGATGCACCCTACTCCGAATACCTGCGCCTGAAATTCTATTGCCTTACGGCCATGCCCGACGACTCTTTCTGGGAAGGCAAGGATCTGGCAAAACGCATTGCCAACAAGTTTGCCAGCACAAAACCATTCTTGGATTATATAAACCGGGCCATCGACTTTGCCCGTGAATAGACGGAAGAGGGCCTGTCAATCGGGATAAGTGAGGAATACCAAGTATTCGCCTTCATCTCCCTCTGCCTCAACGGTAAAGGAAGTGGAGGTACATTCATTCAACGTACCTTGCCACCAAGTGGTGAAGCCGTAAATGGGATAAAGCAAACCATCACTCTGCAAGCTACGTGCCGTGAAGTTGAAAATGGAAACCTGCTGACCCGGCTGGCAAGGGAAATTGGAAGTCCCCTTGCAAGGAACAAAGACCCCATAGTCGGTGTACATACGCACCTCGGCACCCATACGGGCATATTCCATCAGCAGACTGATGTTTCCCAAGGTATGATCCTCGCGCTTGCCGGTAGCTCCAACGATAGATATGCAGGTATATCCCCGCTCCATAAGATATTGCACGGCCTTGGTCTGGTCGTTAGTCTCCTGATCGGGATTATAATGAATGAGTGCGGAATAACGCTTCCGGTTCTCTTCGCTCAACGAATCGCCGTCGCCAATAATGACATCGGGCACCCGCCCACGGGCAATGTATCCGTCGGCACCCCCGTCACAACACACCACAAAGGGAGCTTTTTCAAGTATCTGCAAAGGCATGGAAGCGGTGGGATACTCACCATTGGCTAAAATGACGGCACAGGACTGAGATTTCATAAGCGTTCGGTTTGAAGTTTTTTCTGCTCCATCATATTCTTCCAATTCCAATAACCATACACAGCTATGATGGCATAAAGGGCATAAAGACCTGCCGTAAAGAAAAGCCCCTTGTAGAGGTAAAGCGCTACGCTGACCACGTCAACGACTATCCACACCAACCATTGCTCCAAGTACTTGCGGGCCAACATCCACATGGCCACCATGCTGAGAGCCGTGGTAAAGGCATCGCACCAAGGCACGTTGCTGTCGGTATAGCGAATGAGAATCCAAGCGATGAGCAATTGGAAAACGAGGTACATCGCCGCCGCCATCTTCCACTTGCCACGGGGCATTCGGGTAATGGGCAGTTCCTCTCCTTGCTTCTCCTTGTTGCCGTATTTCCATACCCACCATCCATAGACAGCCGCCAACAGATAGTAGATGTTAATACCGAAATCGGCATACAGGCCGGCATCGTAATAAACAAACAGATAGACAGCCGGCATGATGATGCTTGCTATCCACAGATAGATGCTTGCCCGATATTCCAACCACAAATAAACCAACCCGATGAGGGTTCCTATGATTTCAAGTGCCATGCGTCTTCCAATTATTTATTGTCCGCAAAGGTAATCAGTTCAAAGCACTTGCACAAGAAATGACAATAATTTTGATTCAAGCCTTCACTCCCCCAACCCCTTATAGAAGTTGGTAAAGTTTAAGCCCGAAACGGTCGGCCACAGCCAGCAAATGGTCAAAAATATCGGATTGCAACTGTTCGTAATGACTCCAAACCTTGTCGGACAGAAAGAAATAAACTTCGATAGGAAGACCATATTGAGTCGGTTCCTTTTGAGTGATGATGAGGTCGAGTTCCTGATTGACAGCAGGATGGGAACGAAGGTAAGAAACGATATAATAACGATAAAGCTGGGCATTGGTAGGCGTAGGGCCACATGCATCAACCGCACCGGCCAACAAAGGAAATTCGCTTGTCAAACGTTCTACTTCGGCTGGTGTACAGAAAGCCAATGTCTTCATGTCAAGCTTGATGGTCTTGTCCACCTGCCTTCCGCCACTCAACTGCATACCACGCCAGTTGCGGAAAACAGTATTGATCAGCATGTAAGGAGGAACAGTGGAAATGGTATTGTCCCAATTCTGGATTTTAACGGTATTCAGTGTTATTTCGAGTACAAGGCCATTGGCTGAACCGTCGGGCAACTGAATCCAATCGCCCAAACGAACCATGTCGTTGGCAGACAGTTGTACACCGGCCACAAAACCCAAGATACTATCCTTGAATACCAGCATCAGAATGGCGGCCGAAGCTCCCAAACCGGCAAACAACGTGGTAGGCGAACGGTCGATAAGAACAGAAACAATGAGAATGCCCCCGATAAAGAAAAGCAATACCTGAAATATCTGAATCAGCCCTTTCATAGGACGACTACGTTGCTTGTCCTTTGTATTATAAAGGTCGAGCACCAACAACAGAAGTCCATTAAAGACCAGCAACAAGCAACCAATCACAAAGACCCCACAAAGACGGCGGGAGATGCGAAAAAGTGTTTCGCCTTCAATGATTTCCAATACCGGGAGCAAGTAATAAAGAACGACTCCCAACAAGGCATATAAAAGGTTTTTGAATATCTTTCTGTCTACCAACCCGTGTGCCAAAGCCGGACTGACCCTCCAATTGCGAGTCATCCAATGACTGAATCCGTGTTTCCTTTCCACCATATACCGCAACAGATTTTCTGTCAGAAACAAACAGGCGGTGGGGAAAGTTCGATGCAAAAAGGGAAAGGAATGGTCAATAAGAAACCGAAACGGGAATACCGGCATCCGTCACCATACGACCGATGCGGTCGAGTTCTTCGTGCGTGGCTTTTTCCAATCCGGGAGCAGGAGTTTCACGATCGATGGTGTAAATCATAACCTGTCGCGGTGCAATCTGTTTGACCGTTTCCAACCAAGGAAGCACATAACGGTCGGTCGTATTATCCACATCACATCCTTCATAACTACCCTTCATGAACAATGTCTGTATCACCAGGTTTCCCTTGAAAGCCTTCAGGTGTCCAACAATCTGCTGTACATCATAGTGTCCGGTAGGACGGTCCACCGTCTTAATATAGGTTTCGTCGACAGTGTCCAACTTCAAGATATTGTTATCCACCTTGTTCAATGCCTCAAACACTTCTGGTTTATGCAAGAAAGTGGAATTGCTCAACACACTGACCTTTGCCTGCGGAAAATACTTGTCGCGCAAAGCCAACGTATCGTCAATGATACCTGCAAACTGCGGATGCGCCGTCGGTTCACCATTTCCGGCAAAGGTCAGCACATCAGGACAAGGACCATTCTGCTTCATGTCACACAACCGTTCTTCCAAAGCACGACGCACTTCCTCGCGTGAAGGAAATTTCTGATGCGGACGATGGTCGGCATTGAATCCGCACTCACAATAAATGCAATCAAAAGAACAGAACTTGCCGTCGGCCGGCAGCAAGTTGATACCCAAGGATACTCCCAAACGGCGGCTATGAACCGGCCCGAAGATAGGTGAAGGATAAATGACTGTTGACATAAGCTTACGTTTCTTTGCTTTTCGCGACAAAGATAAGAGGTTTTGGCAAGAAAGAAGAATGATGGACAAAGAATTTCCATACACGGATTCTTAACCCATCATTCCTACCTTAATAATAAACTAACACCTATGTCAATTTGCTTTGGTAATGTCGTAAACAGCCTGGCCGATGGTTTCAACCAACGTAGAATCGTTCACCAGACGCAATGTGGTATCATTCACCACTACAAAATACATGGGTTGGTCACCATTGTCGGGAGTCAGCTTCACAGCAGTCTTCGGCTTGTTGTTCACTACCTTCTGAATCTTCTGCTGCTTGCCTTTGGAATGGAAAGTCTGATGCTTGCCAGGACCGTTGGCATCCAGATAAGTCATGTCCAATGTATATAGTGTGTCAATGCCGTCGGTAGTCACTCCCAACGTCAGGATATAGTCAATCCCCGGACCATCGGCTGCAGGAATTGTACCCGTAAACACTTCGTCGTATTCAACAACCGGAGCTTCCATCAAGATAAGGCTATCTTCCAATTCAGCATCGGCATTCTTCTTGCTGTTCGACTGGCAAGAAGCAAAAGCTGCTACAACCGCAGCCAACATCAAAAACTTTTTCATTTCTTATTGTTTTAAATTAAAGTCTATGGAAACAGAACGCCTTCCGAGAAAAATTGTTCATTCCCGACCAAACGTTTTTGCTCTTGTGTTTGTTATTCCGAAAAAATTATTTAGTTTTGTAGATACAATTATTCACCTTTAAAAACAGAAATAATATGTTAAGCCAGAAATTACACGATGCTATCAATGCACAAATCAATGCCGAACTGTGGTCAGCTTATCTTTATCTGGCCATGTCAATGGATGCGGAAACAAAAGGTTATAAGGGAGTTGCCAATTGGTTCTTTGTACAATTCCAGGAAGAACAGGATCATGCACGTATTTTCATGAACTACCTGAACAGCCGTGACGCCAAGGTTACTCTGTTGCCTATAGACGAAGTTCCGGCTACTTGGAATAGCATACTCGACATGTACAAGCAGACTTTGGAACATGAAAAGAAAGTGACATCACTCATCAACAACTTGGCTGCCATTGCCAACGAAGACCGCGACTTTGCTTCCATCAACCGCCTGGTTTGGTTCATTGACGAACAAGTGGAAGAAGAAGAATCGGCCCGCGACATGATTGCTGCCGTTGAAGCGGTAGAAGGCAACAAGTACGGCATGTATATGCTGGACAAGGAACTGGCTGCACGTGTCTATAACACGCCGTCGCCATTGGCTACAGCAGCAGAATGATTTAATAAAACCTTTAAAATAACATGAAATGAAAAAGTATATTTGTACCGTTTGTCATTGGACATACGACCCGGCAGTAGGCGATCCCGATGGAGGAATCGCTCCGGGAACAGCCTTTGAAGATATTCCGGATGACTGGGTATGCCCGCTCTGTGGAGTAACCAAAGAAGACTTTGAACCTGTGGAAGAATAAGATTTCTACACATAGATACAACGAAACGGCCCTTTGTTTGGGGCCGTTTTTTGATAAACTTTTCTTACCTTTGCGGCACTAACTTTATAGGATCTATGAACATCAAATATACTCGCGGAGAAGAACGGACCAACTATCTTTCGCATGCCGGAGGAATACTGTTGGGCATCATAGTGGGCATCTGTTTCCTGGTCTATGTCTACCAGCATGAAAATGTCTGGATGCAATGGGGAGTATGGCTCTATCTGGCAGGAATGTTGGGTTCTTACATAGCTTCGACTGCCTATCATGCTTGTTCTCCAACCAGCCGATGGAAGGAAAAACTTCGCAAATGGGACCATGCGGCCATCTACTGGCACATTGCCGGAAGCTATTCGCCCATCACACTGGTAGCACTTCGCGAACAAGGATACTGGGGATGGACATTGTTCTGTTTCGTTTGGTTATGTGCCATTGTCGGAACCATTACAAGTTTCCGCAAACTGAAACAGCACAGCAACGTGGAAACCATCTGCTATGTGCTGATGGGAATGGTAGTATTGGTTGCCTTCAAACCGTTAGTCAATGCGGTCAGTCCTCATGCTGTGGGTTGGATTGTCGGCGAAGGAGTCTGCTACATTACCGGAGCCTTGTTCTATTCCTTCAACAAACGAAAGTACATGCATTCAGTGTTCCATTTCTTTGTTTTGGCCGGTTCGGTGTGCCACATCTTAGCTGTATGGGACATATTAAAGGATTTCATCTGAAGCGACGGAGTCATGAAAATCCTCGAACAAGGGGAAGAAATTCTGATTGGCAAGCTTATGATAACAACTCCTCCACCACTTTGTGGTCCCCCTCCTCTATAAACAGAGGAGGAGTTGTAAGAGGTCACTATTCTTGTAATTAAATCAACTGATCCTGTTTCAGGAACCTTTCTTGGGCTTTGGCTCCGGCAGTTCCTTGCAAGTAGCTACCGTCAAAGCAACAAGCAGTTCGTGGTCGTCCACATTGTCGATGTAAAAACAAGGCTTCGCACCAGGATAGGGCAATTGCAAGACGGGAGAACCCAACAAGGCTCGCCCTCCCTCAGTCGGTTTGAAGAGCAGACGATCGTCACACACCATTGCAAAGAACTTCCCGTTGCAATAGAGGCCATATTCGCCAAACATCTTCTTGTAAGTGACTTCGCCGGCACGCGCCATCTGGTCGGCGATGTATTGTACCAAATCAGGATTACTTGCCATAGCTTGTTCCTTTATTCAATCTTATTTTCCTGCCACACGTTGTCTTTCGGAGAGGAAATTCAGTTGGGCTTCCAGCATTTCCAGACAAGGCATGGCATAGCCTGCACGATGAGCTTCGGCAATGGCATTGCTATACAGATATTCGATTTCCATCGGACGGTGGAAGTCATAGTCCAACTTCATGGAAGGTGAATAAGGGGTCATCTCGAGAGTCATTTTAATCATGCGGTCGGCAAACGATGAATCAATGTTCTTCACACCGAGAGCCTGTGCCGCACCAATCACTTCCAACATCTGTCGATGGATGAGCTGCATGGTAGCCGGATTGGCCAAAAGTTGGTTGGTTTGTGCATTCATCACCACGGTCATCCCGTTGAACGGCATGTTCCACACCGCCTTCTTCCAACGGGCTTCGTTATATTCCACCTCAGCCGCCTTGACTCCTGCCTCCTCAAAATCAGCCATCAAAGTCTTGAATACCGCTTCGTTCTTGCACGAGTAATTGCCGATGTTGATGCTGCCGTAGCATTGATGGTTCACGCGACCCGGTTCTGTCTTGGCGGAACAGATGAAAGCCAATCCGGCAGCCAGATACAAACCAGGGAACAGTTTCTGCAATTCGGGCTCGGGGCCGATACCATTCTGAATGAGCAATACCAAAGTTTCTTTATGCAACAAGGGCGGAAGCAATTCATTCAGCAAATGATTTCGAGTCGTTTTCAATGCGACAATCACCACATCAGCCTTCGGCATATCCGATGTGTTGTTATAGACATTCGGATTATCTATATGGAACGAACCGTCGCACGAATCCACTTGCAAGCCATTCTGCTTCACATACTCATAATCGCTATGCATCAGGAAGTGTACATCCTTGCCTGCATTTGCCAATTTACCGCCGTAAAATCCACCAACGGCACCGGTTCCGATAACTGCGTATTTCATATTGTACTTATGTATTATTTGTATCTCTCTCACTAAAAAACGCACAAAGATAAGACATTTTCCTCATGTTTCATCCACACGACTCTGCCCATAAACAAAAATACACCTGACAACGTTCTTGAAGAAAACAATCTTATTATGAAACTATTTATTATGGCAAACTTATTGGGATGGATGATCTGTGCCTCCTGCTGGGGAAACGGATACGGAGAAATTGACACCAGTACCGTAAAGCAACTGAACTTGAAACATTTCATGGGCAAATGGTATGAAATAGCCCGCTACGAACACCGGTTTGAAAAGGGGATGACTCATGTCACCGCTGAATACTCCATCCGTCCCGACGGGAAAATCAAAGTCGTGAACCGGGGCATCAAAGATGGCAAACCGAAAGAAATCACCGGAAAGGCCAAGCAACCCGACCCCGTGAAATATCCCGGCCGGTTGGAAGTGTCGTTCTTCCTTTGGTTCTATTCCGATTACTATGTATTCGAAGTGGACAAGAATTACCGCTATGCAGTAATCGGAAGCAGTTCGGACAAATACCTATGGATACTCAGCCGCACTCCCCAACTTCCTGAAGAAACCTTGCAAGGCATCCTTTCAAGACTGGAAAAACGTGGATACGATGTGTCAGAACTAGTTTGGGTGGAGCAGTAAGGCATTGTTTTGATCAGATAATGTCATCTGATTTCAATCCGAGGCCTTTCAGGAACGATAGTAGGATTGGGACGGTTCCCATTCTTTACCGAACTGTTGAACGAAGCGCTGCGGAAGATTTCATACAGCATTCCACCCACATCGAAACCTATCTTCGCCCCGTTATTGAACTTGTAGGTAGGGATGGCAATGGGCACGGTCTCCCACCTTCCATACAACGGATTGTAATAACGTTGTACACCCACCTCCATGCCGAAACGATCGGTCATGTCCCAGGCAACGGTTCCTCCGTAGCGGTAACTTTGCCGTCCGGGCACATAGCCCGAATTGTATCCACCGAACACATTGAATGCCAAGCGGTCGGAAGCCCGATAGGTCAAAGTGCCCGAAGCGCCGAACGATTGTCCTGTAAAGTGGTTCATGTGCATCTTGTTGACATCCATCCCTACGGAGAACGTCCATCGGGAACCGAGCGAATGAACATACGTCAGCGAAGCGTCATTGCTCCGCCCGATACCCGGAAGGCTGGTCTGACTTCCGGCACCTATCAACGCTCCATACGGACGGGCAAACAGAATGCCGCTTGTGCTATAATCCCCTTTGAACAAAGGCGATGGATTGGTGTGATAAGGAAGAATCAACGAAGGTTTCTGAAAGGAAAAACGGATGGAAGAATCGGACGGAAGCGGTTGTGGAAAGGATGCATCCAAACGCTCATCCACCGATACTTGAAACGGAACCGTCGATGCCTCTCCTTGCGCAGAAAATGTCTGCAAACTATCATGGAAAACACGCAACGTATCTTCCTGCGCCCAACTGTTCAGCGCAAGCATAGTCATCAGCAGGAGTGTTACGATTCTTCGTTTCATACATTCACAAAGGTAAGGAAAAAAAATTGTTACACCCAATATAGTAACTAATATTTGTTGCAAGATCAAGACCTTTTTATAGGAAATACAACTGAAAAATGGTGAGATTACAATATCTATTATATGGTACAATAAAATATAAAAAGTCGTTTTAAAAGCATAAAGATAGATTCAATAAATTGGCTATTATATGATTATTTAAGATATTTGCAACCGAAAACTGAAAAACAACAATAGATATGAAACCGACTATAACAGAAACTATCCGATACATTGGGATAGACGATAAAGACATCGACCTTTTCGAAAGCCAATACATCGTGCCCAACGGCATTTCTTATAATTCCTATCTTATTGATGACGAAAAAATCGCCATCATGGACACCGTCGACCTCCGCAAGAGCGAAGACTGGTGGAAGA
>JAFVTL010000018.1 GCA_017503235.1 Bacteroidaceae bacterium
CCTTGTACCCGATGCGACACAAGAGGAGACGGTGACGCTCACCCGCAAGCATCCGCTGACGAAGTACTGGGTGACGCTGATGCACGACATGGACGGGGTGCGTATCTACGGCAGCAACGACAAGGACTTCCACCACCGGACGCTGCTGGGCGAACCGGTGTGCGACAGCCTCTGCAGCCGGAAGAAGGAAATCACTCCGGAGAATGCGGGTACGTTCCGCTATGTGATGGTCTGCCCTCCCGAAGGGAAGCGGCTGAACGTGTCGGAACTGGACGTGTATGAAGAAGGGAAGAAAGTGGAATGCCGCATTGTCCGTGCGGACGCCCCCTTGGGCGGTGTGACGGACTATTCGATGGAGAAGGCACTGGACGGCGACAATCTGAGCCGCTTCGAGGCCTTGAATGTGGGGACGGACTTTGTGGTGGAGCTGGAGCGCCCGGCGCGGATAGACCACATCGTGTATGTGTCGCGCAACGATGACAACTATGTGGCACCGGGCGAGACCTACGAACTGTTCTACCAGAACGGCGTGGAAGGCTGGAAATCCTTGGGCATGCAGACAGCCACCGATGAAAGGCTGGTGTATGAAAATGTACCCCGGGGCGCTTTGCTCTGGCTTCATAACCACACACGGGGTGTGGAGGAACAGGTGTTCCGCTATATGGATGGGAAGCAGGTGTTCTGCTATCGATTATGAAATGTGAACAAAGGGTAGAGGTAAGAATTAATAACTGACCTTTTCATCGAAGGTTCAATGCTTGGTCAGTAATTGTCAGCAGATATTGGAAGGAACAATAGGTGGATAATTGTATTTTTGAAACGAAAAATTAATGTGTTGAGCATGAGTCCGAAATTAAAGAAGTTATTAGCTAAGATATGGGATATGTTCCAGAACCTTGTCGTTGGGGTGGCTGGATGTATCTTGCTTTGGTATATACTTCTGATAACGACTTTCGCTTCGTTCAAGATTCCTACGGATTCGATGCAGCCTGCCATCTTGCCAGGTGATAATGTGCTGGTGAACAAATGGATTATGGGCGGTCGGATATTCAACCTTTGGGAGGATTTGGAGGAGAACGAGGAATTGGAAGTGGTGGGACGGCTCCCTGCCTTCGGAGAGGTGGAGAGGAACGATGTCATTGTGTTCAATTTCCCCTATCCGGCAGAGTGGGACAGTATCGGGTTGAACTTGAAGACATATTTCATCAAGCGGTGTGTGGCTTTACCAGGTGATACGATTGAAATAAAGGATGCTCGATATCGGGTGCGGGGGATTGATGAGGATTTGGGAAATGTGGAAGCGCAGGAGACTTTGAAAAGGACACTTCAGGCAAATGGCTCGGAGAATTATGGTATTTCTATGAGAAGTTATCCGTTTACAGAAGGGATAGATTGGGATATAGTGAACTTTGGCCCGCTATATGTGCCGAAAGTCGGTTCAAAGGTTGTGATGGACAGCTTGAACTATGCGCTATATCGTAATGTGATAGAATGGGAACAACGGGATAAGCTTTCTCTTCGCAATGACAGTGTGTGGTTGGGAGACAGTCTGATTACAGAGTATCAGTTTAAGAAGGACTATTATTTTGCAGCTGGGGATAATGTGGCCAATTCTCAGGATTCTCGTTATTGGGGATTGTTACCTGAACAATATATTGTAGGGGTAGCAACACGCATTTGGAAATCGGTAAATCCTATCACTGAAAAAATAAGATGGAACAGAATCTTTAAACGGATTGAGTAATCAAGAAAAAGAATGATGAAGCATAAGGTATTTGTATGCGGGTTGGTTATTCTCGGCTCCGTAGAAACATTCCGAGGATTTAGCCAACTTTATGGTTTTATGGAATCTAACCATAGTCTGTATGCTATGACGGGGAGTTTTTACAATCCCGGTCCCTATATGGGCTTTTTAGCGATGATTTTTCCTGTATGCCTGTATGCGTATCTGTCGCTAAAAAATGAATGGGTACGTTATTTTTCAGCCTTGGTGGGGTTGATGATACTTTGCTTGCTTCCGGCAGGGATGAGCCGATCGGCATGGATAGCTGCGGGTATTGGTGCTGCCTATGTGGCAGGAATGCATTACCGCCATGCCATAAAGACTTATGCCGTTCGTCATAAGAGCCGTATGATAGTGATGGCAGGGTTGGGGTTCATATTGTTAACGGTTGCAATTTATGGTGCCTATCAGTTGAAGAAGGATTCAGCAGATGGACGAATCCTGATGTGGAAAGTAGCAGCCCGTGCGGTTTGTGAAAATCCCTGGACGGGCTATGGATGGGATTATGTAGCTGGCGCCTATGGAGATGCACAGGAAACCTACTTTGCGGAAGGTGACTATACGGAAACCGAAGAACGAGTGGCGGGTAGTCCTGAATATGTGTTCAATGAATATTTGCAGGTGGCATTGGCATGGGGAGTGCCGGTGTTGCTTCTTGCTTTACTAATGGTTGGTGGAAGTTGGTGCGTAGGACATAGGAATGGTTGTTATGGGCTTTGTGGTGCGTTACTTTCGTTCGGGGTGTTCGCTTTTTCTTCCTATCCGTTACAGTTTCCGCTCTTTTGGCTTTCGTTGATTATGGCGGTGGCAGGTTGTGCTTTTAGTGTTCTACCTTCACAGATAGGAGGGTGGAAAGTATTTGCTGTATTTGTCTTATTGGCGGTAATGGTTGCAGGATGGCAGATGTATGGTCATTACAGACATCGCAAAGAGGCGGAAGAAAAGTGGGAACGTTGTCGTATCCTTTACCGTTCGGGTGCTTATGAACAGGCGGTTGAAAGCTATGCAGAACACTATTCGAAGATGAAACATCATGCACATTTCTTGTTCGAGTACGGTCATGCTTTACATAAGTTACATCGTAACGAAGAATCGAACGCCATATTGGAAGAAGCCTTGAAAGTAAGTAGTGACCCGATGATTCTGAACATCGTCGGAAAAAACCATCAGGAAATGGGGAATTACAAGGAAGCTGAACATTGGCTGATGCGTTCTGTACATCGGCTACCAGGGCGTATCTATCCGTACTATTTGTTGACAAAGCTATATAAGGAAGCGGACTGTTTTTCTGCCGAAAAACTGGAATGGGCAAGAAAAATGGTATTGGAAAAGGAACCGAAAGTACACTCCCGAGCCATTGATGAGATGAGAGAGGAGATGAATAAATGGTGATACTCCTTGACTTAATTAAAGTAAAATAACAGGAAACTTAAATATTATTAACTAACATACTTCGTTTAAGTTTTCATTATTATTTTTCTTTGTAATTATTATTTAGATACTAATTGTTATGAGAAGAATTGTATTATGGATAACACTAATTTCCGTATTAGCTGGTTGTACAAACCAAGGTTCACGGAATGATATACTAAACACCATTAACGTATTATCTGCGTGGGAAAATCCTGTTAAATTGACATGTTCCCAATTAGGTAAATCTATTCGATATGTACCTTTGGAAACAACAGATTCCTCTCTAATAGGTGACAATTATAATGTACATCTACTTAAAAACCATATTTTGGTCAGAACCGACAACCGTGCATTGTTATTTGATAAGGAAACAGGAAAATATCTCCGCCAAATTGGGCATTTGGGAGATGACCCGGAAGGATATCTTACTAATGTGTGCTTTATTCATCCGGAGAAAGAAGAAATAGGTTTTCCTCATCATGACGAGCTGGTTAAGTATGATTTGGATGGTCGGTATATAGGTGAGATGGATTTCCCTGCGGGTGGTCTTTCCAACAGTTGTTACCCTTTGTTGGGTGATTCTTCAGCTTTGGTTTACAGAGGACAATCTTTTAGCGGTAATGAAAACTTTTTGTTGTTTCAAACCTCCGGCAGAGGAGAAGTAAAAGATTCTGTTGTTTTACTGAATAATGGGAACGCTGCGGTAAATCCAGCAGAGATCCAATCAATTTCTGTATTTAAAGGTTTAAACGCAATGTCGTATATTGGTTTGTTAGGATACAATGGCTCTATTCTTATACAAATGAAAGACAATAAGCTTTTGATTATACCCACTTATTATCCCTCTTTATGGTATTGTGAAGAAAACATACGTTTCCGGGAACCATTCAGTGATACCATCTTTACCGTGAAGGAGAAAGCACTCGAACCATTTATAGTTTTCAATCGGGGCGAACGCCGTATGCCTAAAGAAAAAGAAGGAGAAAAGGAAGGAACTTCACAATACATAGCAGTAACTTATGTAATGGAAACTCCTCATGTAATTTATTTCCAATGTATAAAAGACTTATATGGTAAGAGAGAATTATCCAATGGTTTATACAACAAGAGCAATGGATGGGTAGGTGTAGATAAGAATATGGAAGGCTTTGAAGATGACCTTACACACTTTATGCCTTTCTTACCTGAATCATATAGCTCGGAAGGTGAATTTGTTTCAACCATTCTTCCAACCGATATATGGGAGTGGCAAAAAGAAAATGAAGAAGCAAACCTTCCCGAAGCACTTAGAAATCTGCGAGAAGACGATAACCCTGTTTGCGTCATAATAGAACCTTAAAATAAGTAAAACTACCCATTTCATCGAAGAATCAGAGTTTGGTCAGTAATTGTCAGCGGTTTTATATACTGAATAAATGGTGAAAGCACTACTTTTAACACTAAATGAAAATAACAGAAATTAAAATGAATAAGTACATTGGAAAACACTTTGTAGGCTGCTTGGTTTTAATGCTCTTGGCATCATGCGGCGGACAGAAAGAAGAACATAAGAATAAGGAAGGAGTGGAGACCGTACTCCCTTCACAACCCAATGAAGTGACGGTAATGGAACTGAAGGCAGGAACCTTCAATCATGAACTGGTGAGCAACGGCAAGGTGGTAGCCATGGAATATGCCGACCTGTATTTCCGTACCGGCGAGGTAATTCAAAAAATCTATGTGAAGAACGGTGAACGGGTACGTGAAGGACAGAAACTTGCCGAACTGGACAAATCCCGTCTGAACAATGCATTGGAGCAGCAGGAAAATGCTCTGCAACAAGCTATATTGGAAATGAAGGATGTACTGATAGGACAGGGGTATGCCCCCGATGATTTTGAAAGTATTCCGGAGGAGATAAAGAATCTGGCTATGGTCAGAAGTGGGTATAATAACAGTAAGTCACAATACGAGGCTGCACACCGTGAACTAGGGCAGGCAATTCTGATTGCTCCCTTTGACGGGGTTGTGGCCAACCTGTTCGACAAGGCGCATAATATGGCAAAGACAGGAGAACCTTTCTGCCGTATCATCGGTACCGCTTCGATGGAAGTGGACTTCACAGTACTGGAGAGTGAACTACCGCTCATAAAGGTGGGTGACAAAGTGGTGGTGACACCCTATTCATCGGTATCTGAGCCTTATGCAGGAAGCATCAGCGAAATAAATCCGGTAGTGGATGAAAATGGATTGGTCCGTGTCAAGGCGAAAGTGAACGGAGGAGGAAAACTGTTTGACGGTATGAATGTACGCATCAGCGTGAAGCGCTCGTTGGAAGGACAAATGGTGATTCCGAAAACAGCTGTGGTGTTACGTTCGGGAAAACAAGTTATGTTTGTCGTTGAGGATGGAAAAGCCATGTGGAAATATGTTCATACGGGTTTGGAGAATATGACAGAATATACTCTGACAAACTGGAAGGCTGACGGATTGGAAGAAGGAATGAAGGTAATAATCACCGGTAACGTGAATCTTGCGCACGAAGCTCCAGTCAAGGTTATTGAATAATTATGGTAAAATTTCTACTACAACGCCCCATAGCCGTATTGATGGCATTCACCGCTTGTTTTATCATCGGGCTGGTGACTTACCACACACTGCCGGTATCGCTGCTGCCCGATATTGCCATTCCACAAATTACGGTGCAAGTAACGGGGGAGAACACTTCGGCCCGTGAGTTGGAGAATACTGTAGTGGCGCCTGTGCGCAGGCAATTGTTGCAAGTGGCAGGGTTGCGTGAAATCAAAAGTGAAACTCGCGATGGCGCAGGCATCATTCGTTTGGAATTTGATTTCGGAGTGAATACAGATCTGGCATTCATCGAGGTGAATGAAAAGATAGATGCGGCCATGAACAGCCTTCCCAAGGAAGTGGCACGTCCCAAAGCCATTAAGGCGAGCGCTACGGATATTCCAGTTTTATATCTGAACATGACCCTGAAGAATGATCGCGCCTATGGTGATACTGATGAAGAATCCTTCCTGAACCTTTGCGAGCTGGCTGAAAATGTGGTGAAACGTCGTATCGAACAATTGCCGGAAGTGGCTATGGCAGATATTACCGGTGTACCCGGAAGAATGCTCCAGATAGTACCTGATAGAGAAAAACTGGCCATTACAGGCATTTCTGTGGAAGATATAGAAAATGCTTTGGCCGCTAACAATGTGGAACCGGGGAGTATGTTGGTGCGTGACGGATATTACGAATACAATATTAGGGTTGCTACGGTGTTGCGCACTCCGGATGATGTGGAAAATATATACATCCGTAAAGGAGAACGATTGATGCAGCTCAAGGACTTGTGTAAAGTGGATGTAGTTTCTCAGAAAAGTCAGGGATTATCTTTGGCCGGAGGAAAACGAGCAGTGACACTTGCCATCATCAAGCAGAGTGATGAGAACATGGATGTCATGAAAGACAAATTGAAGGAGACAACGGACTATTTTGCTTCACTCTATCCAGATATTGAATTTGATGTATGTCGTAATCAAACGGAACTGCTTGACTATACAATCTCCAATCTGCAGGAAAACTTGACAATCGGCTTTCTGCTGATTTTCATTGTCGCCATTTTGTTTCTTGGAGATATTCGTTCTCCGTTGATTATCGGAATCAGTATGGTAGTGGCCATTGTCGTCACTTTCTTCTTTTTTTATTTCTGTAAAGTTTCTCTTAATGTAATATCCCTTTCCGGATTGATACTGGCGGTAGGGATGATGATAGACAGCTCCATCATTGTAACGGAGAATATTTCGCAATATCGGGAACGCGGCTATTCGTTGATGCAAGCATGTGCTGTCGGAACAACTGAGATGATTACACCCATGCTCAGTTCATCGCTTACCACTGTTGCGGTGTTTGTTCCCTTGATATTCATGAGCGGTATAGCCGGAGCCATTTTCATGGACCAGGCCTTTTCCATCACCGTAGGGCTGATGATTTCATACATCACCGGTATCATGTTGCTTCCTGTTCTTTATCTGTTGTTTTATCGTATTGGAGGAAATAAACGCAATCTGTTGACTGAACGCTTTGACAACCTGGTGAAAAGCAATTGGTTGGAAAGTTTCTATGATAATGGTGTGGATTGGGTGTTTGCCCATAAAAAACTGTGTGTTTCCTTGACTGCATCCACTTTGCCATTGTGTGTATTCTTCTTTTATTTTATGGAGAAAGAAAGAATGCCACAGATAGAACAGGATGAGTTGGTAATGCGTATAGAATGGAATGAAAATATCCATGTTGATGAGAACCGTAGCAGGGTGGATACCTTGTTGATGGCGGTGGAAGGGATGTCCATTCTGGAGCATACAGCCTATGTGGGTATGCAGGACTATTTGTTGAATGATGGAAGCGAGCTTTCGACAACAGAATCAGAATTGTACTTCAAGACGGATACCCCTGCCGACATACGTCCGTTACAAGATACACTGGCGGATAAAGTCCGGACAAACTATCCGTTGGCAGTCGTGACCTTTTCACCGCCGGAAAACATATTTGAAAAACTGTTTGTGACGGGTGAAGCCGATGTGGTGGCAGAACTGTATCCGTCGGAACGAAACCATTCCTTTGATGCCGCTGGTCTGAAACAAATGGAAAGAAAGATACACGCCCGTACAGGAGTGGAGGCGGAAGGTATTGCTTTCCGTGAACAGTTGAATCTGGTGGTGGACCGTGAGCGTCTGTTACTCTATAATGTCTCCTACCATGAACTGACTCGTGTGTTGAGGACGGCGTTCAAAGAAAATAAGATATCTACCCTTCGTTCCTATCAGCAATATCTGCCGGTTGGTATAGCAGGAGAAGAAAAGACAGTCAATGATGTACTTTCATCTACATTGGTGCGTACTGCAACCGGCGAAACCGGAGAGGTGAACTATATTCCTATCAGTGCTTTAGTGAAGGTAATACCTTCGGAAGACCTAAAAAGTATTACAGCCGGAAAGAATGGAGAATACATTCCCATCGGCTATTACGAAGTAAAGGATGCTCATGGATTGATGAAAGAAGTCAAACATGCGGTAGATGAAGCAAAAGAATGGGAAGTGGACTTTTCGGGCAGTTTCTTCTCCAATGAAAAAATGATGGGTGAACTGGCAGTCATCCTTCTGGTGTCTATCCTCCTGATGTATTTTATTCTTTGTGCCCAGTTCGAAAGTTTCTTGCAACCGCTCATTGTATTGGTGGAAATTCCGATAGATATATCCTTTGCACTGGTTTCGCTTTGGATATTCGGGCATACGCTAAACCTGATGTCTGCCATTGGTATAATCGTGACTTGTGGTATTGTGGTCAATGACTCCATCTTGAAACTGGATTCCATCAATGAGCTCCGCAAGGCTGGTACACCACTTACGGAAGCTATACATACGGCCGGACGGAGACGTCTGCGTCCTATCATCATGACCTCGCTGACCACCATCTTTGCTATGGTGCCGCTGTTGTTCACTTCCGATATGGGGTCGGAACTTCAGAAACCTTTATCCATAGCCATGATAGGCTCCATGTTGTTGGGAACTCTTGTCAGCCTGTTCATCATTCCCCTGATATATTGGTTCATTTATAGAAAACATGAAAAGCATGAAAACAAATAGATTGATATTGTATATATGCATATTGTTGGCACTGCCTTCTTTTGCACAACGAACGGTACACTTGAATCTGGAACGTACCATTGAATTGGCCAATGACAGTTCGTTGACTGCTTTCCGTAACCGGAACATGTATTTGTCAGGTTATTGGGAATACCGCAGTTACAAGGCTAACCGTCTACCCAGTCTGACGTTGAATCTTATGCCTGCACAATACTACCGCTATATTACCCAGCGATATGATTCAAACAAGGATATGGATGTGTATCGGGAACAGCAGATGTTCAGCGCCGGTGGTGGATTGAGTATCCAACAGAATTTGGATTTGACGGGAGGTACCTTTTACATTGAATCTGATTTGGAATATATGCGTAACTTCGGTGATACCAAATCTACCCAGTTTTCCAGTGTACCGTTCCGTATCGGATACCAGCAAAGTCTGTTGGGATTCAATGCTTTCCGCTGGGACCGGAAGATTGAGCCTCTGAAATTCGAGAAGGTCAAAAAGGAATTCATCTACAATTCAGAGCAAGTATCGGAAGAGGCAGTACGCTATTTCTTTGCTTTGGCGATGGCGCAAGTTGACTATCGAATGGCCAAGGATCAAGTGGAATCGGCTGATACACTCTATAACATAGGTCGTCAACGACATAAGATTGCAGCCATATCACAAGCGGATTTATTGACACTGGAATTGGATAAAGTCAATGCCTACAATTCTCTGGAGAATGCACAGATCAGTTTGAAAAGAGCGATGTTTTCGTTAGCTTCTTTTCTGAACATGGATAAGGATACCCATATAGAAATTGATGTTCCTTCCCGTCCCCGTAATCTGGTCATCCCGATTGAGGATGCTTTGGCTAAGGCAAAAGAAAACAATCCTTCGTATCTGGAACAGCAACAGGCTGTATTGGAGGCGGAACGTAATGTTAACCGTACGAAAGTGGAATCGCGCTTTAACGCCAGTCTGAATGCCAGTGTGGGTTTCAACCAGGTGGCCGAGAATTTCAAGGATGCTTATCGGAAACCGTTGCAGCAGGATCTGGTCTCTGTCAGTGTATCCATCCCGTTGATAGATTGGGGAGTGAGGAAAGGTAAGTACAATATGGCCAAGAACAATTTGAATATGGCAGAAATAGCCGCGCGTCAGGAAGAAATCAGTCTGGAGGAAGAAGTGACCATGACGGTAGGAGATTTCAATATTCAACAGCGCCTGATAAACAGTGCAGAGGAAGCGCTCGATTTGGCTGTTATGGCCTATGAACAGACACGCCAACGCTTCATTATCGGTAAAGCGGATGTAAACAGTCTGGCAATGGCTCTGAATCGTCAACAGGAGGCACAGAAAAACTATATTCTGGCATTGCAGAACTATTGGATGAACTATTTCAAGATAAGAAGATTGACCCTATTTGATTTTGAATCAGGTTTTTCCCTCTCAGATAAATTTGACTTTAACAACGGCCTGTACAGATGAGTAAAGTCCGCACCTTCTCTCCGTTTACACTGATAGTGGCATTTGTCTGCCTGTCTATTGTCGGTTTGGTTCTGCTTCCCTTGTTGCCGGTGAAGTTGTCACCTTCCCGTAATTTGCCGGGACTGACCGTGTCATTCTCGATGCCGGGCAACTCGTCGCGTGTCATTGAATCGGAAGTGACGAGCCGCATTGAATCCATGCTGGCACGTGTAGAAGGAGTGGAAGGGGTCAATTCGGAGTCGGACAATGGAAGTGGAAGTGTTACGTTGGAGCTGGACAAGCATGCCGATATGGACATGGTTCGTTTCGAAGTTTCCACCATCATCCGGCAGTTATGGCCACAATTGCCCGAAGGAGTAAGTTATCCGCAAATATACAACCGACGTTCCGATGAAGGAGCTTCCCGCCCTTTCATGACTTACACCTTGAATGCCCCTTCTACACCGATTTTGATACAGCGATATGCCGAGGAGTATATAAAACCCGTATTGGCACAATTGAAAGGTCTTTATAAGGTGGAACTGACAGGTGCTACCCCCATGGAGTGGCAGTTGGAATACGATAACAGCCAATTGGAACAGTTGGGCGTGAGTCTGAATGACATACAGACAGCCATTAGCTTGAACTATGAGAAAGAATTCATGGGAATCTGTTCTATAGAGAAAGGACCGGATGACAAGGAATGGATACGACTGACACGGACTTCGACGGATGAAGGGAGTGAATTCAATCCGGCAACTATACAACTGACCACATCTCAAGGGAAAATTGTGACCTTGGATAAACTTATCAAGGTGAGGCATATGGAAGCAGCACCTACCAGCTATTATCGAATAAACGGACTGAATTCAGTCTATATGAATCTGACGGCTGAGGAAACCGCCAATCAGTTGGAACTGAGTAATCGTGTCAAACGAGCCATGAACGACTTGCAGGAACGGATGCCTTCTGGCTATGAAGTACACATCAATTATGATGCAACGGAATATATCAGCAAGGAACTCGACACCATCTATTTCCGAACAGGGCTTACGGTGCTTATCCTGCTCCTTTTTGTGGCTGTCATCACATGGAATCTACGCTATTTGTTGTTGATAATACTCAGTCTGAGTGCCAATCTGGCGGTAGCGGTTATCTTTTACTATCTGTTCGGGCTGGAAATGCAGCTCTATTCATTGGCGGGTATTACCATTTCTTTAAATCTGGTGATAGACAATACCATTGTAATGACCGACCACATTCTGCATCGTAGGAACTTGAAAGCTTTCGTATCGGTTCTTGCTGCGACATTGACAACTATAGGCGCTTTGTCCATCATCTTCTTCCTTGATGAAAAGCTTCGTCTGAACTTGCAGGACTTTGCAGCTGTGGTCATTATCAATCTGGCGGTGTCATTGTTTGTAGCCCTTTTCTTGGTGCCGGCTCTAATAGAAAAGTTGGGATTGGAGAAAAAGGATTCCGCAAGGAAATTCCGTTGGGTTAAACGGGTAGGAGTATATTTCTCTCATTTCTATCTGAAGCTGATTGGTGTGGTTTGCCGCTTTCGTGTCTTGGCATGTATTCTGATGGTTTTAGCATTCGGATTGCCCGTATTCCTGCTTCCTGAATCTCTGGAGGGAGAAGGAAAGTGGGAAACTCTCTATAACAAGATTTTCGGGAACAACGGCTATAAGGAAAATGTAAAGCCGATAGTGGATGTAGCTTTGGGCGGAACTCTCCGCCTGTTTGTCGATAAGGTGTACGAAGGTGGTTACTTTGGGCGAGATCAGGGAGAAGTGGTACTTTCTGTTTATGCCAATTTGCCTAATGGAAGTACCTTGGAACAAATGAACAACTTGGTCAAGAAGATGGAAACCTATCTGACGGAATTTGAGGAAATCAAACAGTTCCAGACTTCCATCTATAATCCACGGCGGGCAAGTATTCAGATTTATTTCACCAAGGCACACCAACATAGTGGATTCCCATACATTCTGAAGGCGAATATCATCAGCAAAGCGTTGCAATTGGGCGGTGGAAGTTGGAATGTATATGGTTTGCAGGATCAGGGATTCAGTAATGACGTTCGTGAGTCCGCCGGAAGTTTTCAGATTAAGATGTACGGATACAATTACGATGAATTGACCTATTGGGCGGAATGCCTGAAAGAAAAGCTGTTGGAGCATCGTCGTATCAAAGAAGTTATCATTAATTCGGAATTTTCATCCTGGAAAGATGACTACAGTGAGTTTTATCTGGAGCTGGACCGAGAACGGATGGCGAAAGAGAACATTTCTGCCATGCAGTTATTTGCTACCTTGCGGCCGATATTCGGTAGAGACATTTATTGTGGAAATATTCTTTATGAGAACCAATCAGAACAGATGAAGCTTACTTCTCGGCAGAGTAAGGAGTATGATGTCTGGAATCTGATGAACCAACCCTTTCAAATAAATGATAAGGTATATAAATTATCGGATTTGGCTAAGGTAGAGAAAGGTCTGTCGCCCAAGAGAATTGCTAAAGAAAAACAGCAATATCGTCTATGTTTGCAATATGAATACATCGGTTCGTCTGAACAGGGACGTAAGCTGTTGAAGAAGGATTTGGAGGAATTCAATAAGATTCTTCCGATGGGATATACTGCCGAGGACGAATATGCTTATTGGATGTGGGGCAGTGATGACGATAAGCAATATGCACTGCTGCTGGTCGTCATAGCCATTATTTTTATTACAACAAGTATTCTATTCAATTCTTTGAAGCAGCCATTGGCCATCATCTTTGTTATCCCCATTTCCTATATCGGTGTGTTCCTTACCTTTTATCTGTTTGAACTGAACTTCGACCAGGGAGGTTTCGCGTCGTTTGTCTTGCTTTGTGGTATTACAGTCAATGCCAGTATCTATATCCTGAATGAGTATAATGCTATTCGTAACCGATACCCCATGCTTCACCCTCGCCGTGCCTATGTCAAGGCATGGAACTCAAAAATTATTCCTATATTCCTGACGGTTGTATCCACCATTCTCGGTTTCATTCCTTTCATGGTAGGTGATGTAAAGGAGGGATTTTGGTTTCCTTTAGCGGCCGGTACAATCGGTGGTTTGGTAATGTCTGTTATAGGGATATTCTTTTATCTTCCCATATTTACATTGAAAAAGGTTTGATTCCTTATATATTAGATGAATTTATTGTGTAGAGGGTTGGATGAGGTAATATTCGGATTGTCATGGTTGTAATCACCTGTTGACTTGTATAGTTTTCTAGGTAGAATTTGATTATTTAAATTCAAAACTTGGAGAAATAATCAATTTGACGTACCTTTAGCCGGAAATACTTAATCAATAAATACCAACATGAAAAAGTTCTTATTCTTCATCCTGTCGTTGGCATTCATGTCAACACAGGCACAAACCGCAAGAAAATTTACAATCGACCTTACCGATGATGGTAAGGCTCAAATGGTTTGTTTCCTTCCCGAAAAGCCATCGGGAAAAGCAATCGTAGGTGTACCCGGAGGTGGCTATTCCATGCTTTCCAACTCTCACGAAGGCTATCTGGCTTCCGAGTTCCTCAACAAACGGGGCATTGCCTACTTTGTGGTGAACTACCGTTTGCCGAATGGCGACCGTACCATTCCTATGGGTGACGTACAGAAAGGTATCCGCATTGTGCGCGACTCGTCTTCTGTTTGGGGCATACATCCACGCGATGTAGGTATCATGGGTTTCTCGGCAGGAGGACACTTGGCATCCGTCATTTCCACTCACTCTGAATACGAAGTGCGTCCCGATTTCAGCATCCTGTTCTATCCGGTCATTTCGATGGACGAACGGGTATCGCACAAGTATTCTTGTATCAATTTCTTGGGTGAAGACCAAAAGAATCCGGAAATGGTACGCCAGTTCTCTACCCAAAATGCGGTAAGACGTCACTTGACTCCTCCGGCTCTCATCATCACCGCCAGCGACGACCGTCTGGTGCCTTTCGTGACCAACGGATTGGAATACTACAAGGCCATGCGCAATGCCGGCAATGAATGTACGATGTATGTTTATCCGACAGGCGACCATGGATTCGGCTTCGGTCATTGGTTCAAGTATCACGACCAGTTGATGACCGACATCGGCAATTGGTTGGATAATCATCCATCACCCGCTCCCGATGCCATCCGAGTGGCTTGTATCGGCAATAGCATCACCGACGGACACGGCATCGACATGGCTTCTCAACATGGCTATCCGGCTCTGTTGCAACAGAAGTTGGGAAAAGGATATTGGGTAAAGAACTTCGGTGTAAGCGGACGTACCATGCTGAATAAAGGCGACTATTCATACATGAACGAAATGGCTTGGCGCGATGCGGTAGCCTTCCGACCCGATGTGGCTATCATCAAATTGGGTACTAATGATTCGAAACCACAGAATTGGAAGCATGGTGCCGAATTCAAGCAAGACCTGGTACAGATGATTACCACCCTTTGTCCTGAACTGGTTGACTTGCCCAAGAACAAGAAGAAGAGAGCCAAGGCCTTGGCAGAGGTCAAGACAAAGATTATCCTTTGTACACCCGTACCGGCTTTCAAGCAATCTTGGAACATCAATGAGTCGATTATCGCCAACGAGATCATTCCTATCCAACAGGAAGTTGCCAAGGAATATGGCTTGCAGGTGATAGATTTGCACACCCTCTTCGCCGATGGAGAAGAACTGTTGTTCCCCGATGGCATCCATCCCAACGAAAAGGGCGTTCGCAAGATGGCTGACATCATTTCGGCAGCTTTGAAAGGGGAGTAAAGAGAGATTGAAATCTTCTGTTTATACGATGAATCCGTTTGGGAAATGTTTCTCGGACGGATTCATTTTTTATTTATGATGCGCTCCTCCTTAAATAATCCGTCATTTGTTCGCTTTCAAACTAAAAATAACTATTTTTGCATGTATGAAAGAATTGAAATGTCCCCAATGTGGTAGTGTGTTTACGGTTGATGAGGCCGACTATGCCTCCATCCTCAACCAAGTGAGAAATGCTGAGTTCGATGCGGAAGTGGCGCGTCGGATGGATGAACTGGATGCCCGTCATAAGGCGGAGCAGGAGCTGGCTTCGAGCAAGGCGGAGCAGAACTTTCAGAAGAAACTGACGCAGAAGGAGCTTGAATTAGGCGCCAAAGAAGCGGAAATAGGACGCATCAAGGATGAAAAGAAGTCGGAGTTGGCTCGTTTGGAGAGCGAGAAGGATGCGGAGATAGCTCGCCTTCGTAGTCAGCTGGAGAGCATCGAATCGAAAAAGGATTCGGAACGGACCCTTGCCCTGGCCGAAAAGGATAGACGGATTGCAGAACTGAACACGGCCATTGCCCAGCAGGATTCGAAGATGAAGATAGCGGTGATGGAAGAACGGAGCAGATCGCAGCAGACCTTGCAGGCCAAGGATTCGGAGATAGCGCAGCTCAAGTCGGAAGCCGAACTGGAGAAAAGTCGGGCGAAGATTCACGAAGCGGAGCTGGTGAAGCATCATGAAAGTGAACTGAAGGCCAAGCAGGAACTGGTGGATTACTACAAGGACTTGAAGACGAAAATGTCGACGAAGATGGTGGGCGAGACGCTGGAAGCACATTGCTCTACCTTGTTCAATCAGATGTTGCGTCCCATGATGCCGAATGCCTA